>DASUPX010000324.1:0-5779 GCA_036280905.1 Rubrobacter sp.
GCGTCCATATCGGGGGGCAGCGAGCCGAAGGCCCGGACGAGCACATCCGGGCCTTTGTGGGGGGCCAGGGTTCCCACGAACCCGACCCGCAGCGCTGGGGAGGGACTTCTCTCTGCGGGAACATGGGCTACGTGGGATGTGTCTATACCGTAGGGGGAGACACTTGTCTTTCCCCCTCCGATACCGTTGGCGAGGAGCAGGTCCCGCGTGAGGTGGGTATAGGCGAGAATCCTGTCCACGGACCCCATCCGGTCCCTGATATAGGCGGGACGCTTACCCACGGCCCCGACCTGGCGCAGGGGAAACGAGAGGCGAGAGAGGGGGGTTCGTGACGCCAGGCCGGCGGCTCCGGTAACGGCGCCTGGCACCAGGCGGGCCGCCTTCTGCAGGCGGGGGTCCGCGCTTCTGCTGGCTATGCACCTCACGCAGTGGGACACTTCCGGGCCCTCGCACATCACGCCGTCGTGCCTCCTCAGGTCGACAACCGGGCATACCGTCCAGAAGTCGGCCGCGGTGAAGATGGTGGGCAACCCGAGCTCCTCACACACCGGGAGCACGCTCGCCGAGAGCCCCTGCAGGTGCATGACGTGGACCAGATCCGGGCCAACCTCCCGCAGATACTCCCTGGTCCTCTCGGCCATACCCTCGTTGCGGTAGTTCAGCTCGTAGGGGCGGGTCAGGCCCTCCTCGGGGCGTCCGATCCGGCGTACGGGGATACCATCGAACTCGTAGTCCTCCGTCTGGCCGGGCAGGAGGTCGCTGTGGGGAACGGTGCGCTTGGCCGCCAGGACGAAAGGCTCGTGCCCGCGGGCCTCGAGCTCCCGCGCCAGGCCGAGCGTAACGATCTCCACGCCCGCGCGGCTCTCGGGGAAGAACTGGTGGGTGGTGAAGAGGATCCTCAACGCCGCACGGAGAGGGATCCAATGTGACGTTCGGCTCGCACGAGGATCGATTATACGAATCAAGCTGCTAGCAGTCAGCTATTAGTTATCAGCTATTAGCTTTCGGCAGGGTTCGCCAGCCAGGAACCTGGGGCGGTTTGGTTTTGTGTGGGTTAGATGCCTTCTAGTAGAAATGTGTGGATTCTGGTGGAGATTCGGGAGGGTGTATGTTCACGGGTTCTGCGGGCTGCCAGGTAGGCACCCGTCTGGGAGCAGAGGGCGTATTCGAGGGCGGGCAGGAGGAACCTGGGGGACAGAGGCGTCTTCTCTTCTTGTAGGCTGCGGGAGAGATGGGCGCAGGTGAGGATGGTGTTCAGCAGGAACCTGGGTATGTTCGGGGTGGGCGTGAGGCCGAACAGCTCGTGCAGGATGAGGGCGTCTACGTAGTGGCGTTTCAGGTCGTAGAGGGCACCGCGTTCGTGGGAATGAAGCACGGCGGAGCGAGGTTCGTAGACGAGTTTGTGGCCGGCCTCGACGGCGGCCTTGCCCCACCTGAGGTCTTCCCCGAAACGTGTTCTTTCGAAGGGGATGCGCTCCCACACCGGGCGTCGAACGCAGGAGCTGACGTCGTCGAAGCCGGCCAGCGAGCGCCTCGTGGCCGGCGGTAGCGCCGCGTAGGCCTGCGGGCTGCCCGCGAACTGTTCTCGACGGTCCGGGTTCGAGGTGGGCCAGTCCCGCATCAGGGCCCGGGTCAGCGGGCTGCTGTCGGGGCGTGGGATCTGGCGCCCGTACACGCCGGCTACGGTCTCGTCGGCGTCGAGGTTTTCGACCATCGGCGCAAGCCAGTAGTCGTCTACCGGAAGGGCATCCTGCACGAGGAAGGCGACGTAGCGTCCTGAGGAGAGCGAGGCGCCGAGGTTGCGTGTGGCACCGTGGTCGAACTCTCCCGGGCTTATGCGGTGGACGGAGGCACCGTGGCGCGCGGCGAGCTCGGGCGTGCCGTCTGTGGAGCCGGAGTCGATCACGAGCACCTCGTAGCCGAATTCCGTCTTCTGGGAGAAGAGTCTTCCGAGCAGATCTTCGAAGCCGGGGCCGGCCTGGAAGGTTGGGATCACGACCGAGGCCACGGGGGGTCTCAAGGCTCGGGGTAGAACCTCTCCAGCAGGGAGGCCGTGGTCTTCTCCACTACCTCGACCTGCTTCGGGGTCAGGTCTTGCTTCCAGCCACCCGAGGTGCCCCTGCGGTAGAATTTGCCCCTGCCCTTTTCTCTCTCCGGCACGTTCTCCCAGGAGTGCCTCTCGACGGCCTGCCGCAGGTCATCTTCCTCCACGGCGATGCCGAGCACCGCATAGATGCGTCTCATCTCGTTCATGGTGTCGGCCCTGAGGTCCTCGTACCGGACCAGAACCTTCGGCCCCTCGTGGGCATCATAGGCCTGCCAGGCGCTCTCCACACCGCGCCGGTACACGTTCGCCCGCTCCCTGACGAAGGCGTTCGGTCTCCTGTCGGTGTTGCGGCTCGCGTTCGTCTTCCCCCCCCTGCTCTCGTAGAGCCAACCGCCCTCCGCGGCGGCGTCCAGGACGGAGGCGATCACGTCCCTGGGGTCTCGCACGAGCAGGATCATGCGGCTCTCGGGCAGGGCCTCCATGAGTAGCGGAGCCCCGACGGACCCGTTGGGCTCCTTGATGATGAGGTACCCTCCTGACCCGAGACGGGGGTTCGAGTACAGCGCCCCATCCAGAACGAAGTTCCTTACGGAGCGTATCCAACCCCTCCTTATGGGGTCCCCCATCACGAAATCCGCGGAGCGCAGGTTGTCTTTCGGCGCCCGCGAGTAGAACTCCCCGAAGAGGCGCCCGACCATGGGCTCCTCCCAGACCCCGGCGCCTGGCAGCTCCCCCATCATGCTGCGCAGCCACGTGCTCCCGCTGCGGCCCGAGCCGAAGATCCAGACCATCCGCCCCGGGTCGATGGCATCCCCGGACCTCCATCGTCCCAGCTCGAGGTAGGCCCGCTCCCGCTGGCCGAGGAGGAAGCTGTAGACCCGGATCAGGGTCCTGCTCCTCTTCCCCAGGCTACGTGCGGCCCGCCCGAGTTCCCGGGCGCGCCCCCTCAGGCCCTCAAGCACGGCCAGGCATAGAAGTTGGGGTGCTGGATGGTCGGCCAAATGCCATTCTCTGGACCTCCGTAACGAAGACGTCCCGAAAAGTGTGTCACAGAACCCTTAACTTTTCTCGAAACCTGGCACATAATGGTGTCCGTCACAAGGAGCATCTCTCTGGGGGGAGAACTTGCGTTACAGGGCGCTGGTCTTGTTTTCTGTTCTAAGCGTGCTCGTCGTATCCGCGGTAGGCTCCGGCGCGGGCGCCGATGCCAGGCAGACGTCCCTTGCGGACGAGATGGACCGTGCCTCTGGCGAGTACGGTGTCCCGGGGGAACTGCTTCTGGCGATGGGCTACGTGAACACCCGCTGGGAGATGCCCCCACCATCGGCGAGCGACTACAAGGCCGACGACCCGGAAGGACGGGGCAACTACGGGGTGATGGCCCTGGTGAGGAACCCCTCTGAGGACACGCTGGGCAGGGCCTCGGCCCTTACCGGAGAATCGGTGGAGGCGATCAAGAACGACCGCGCCTCGAACGTGAGGGGTGGGGCCGCGGTGCTGGCCGACCTGGCTGGTGAAGAGAAGCCACAAAACCTCGACGGTTGGTACGACGCCGTCTCCCGCTACGGTGGCGGTGAGCTGTACGCGCAGCAAGTCTACGAGGTCTTGAGGGAGGGTGCCGCCGCGACCACCTCGACGGGCGAACGTCTGGAGCTCGCACCGCGCGAGGTGGAGGTACCCGCACTCTACAGCGCCCAGGCGACAGGGGATTACCCGCGGTCCAGGTGGTACGGCAACGGGGGCCGTAATTACACCGAGTCGAGGCGTGAGCCAACCAGCGACGTAAACACCATCGTCATCCACATGACCCAGGGTTCCTGGTCGAGCGCCATAAACTACTTCGCCAGCAGTAGCAACGAGAGCGCTTCGGCCCATTACACCGTCAGGTCCTCCGACGGCTTTATCGGGCAGTCGGTCCGTGAGTCGGACATAGCCTGGCACGCGGGCTGGTGGCCGACCAACAAGCACAGCATCGGCATCGAGCACGAAGGCTACGTGGACCAACCGAGGTGGTTCACGGACGCGATGTACCGCTCGTCGGCAAGGCTCTCCGCTTACCTCGCGGTCAAATACCATATTCCGATCGACCGAAAGCACATAATCGAGCACAAGCAGGTCCCCGGCTGTTCCACCGGCGGGGGCGGCGTCGGCTGCCACACCGATCCGGGCCGGTACTGGAACTGGCGCAAGTACATGGACCTCGTAAAGGATCGAGCCAGAACCATCAGGAACAACACGTACCAGCAGGTCGTGGACAACGCCACGCCCGGCCGCTTCAAGGCCTCCGACCACTGGAACGTCAGCAGACGCCACACCACCACCAGCTACGGCCCGAACCAGAGGGTTCTCCCGAGGCCGCTCTCGGTCTCGAGAAACGCGGCTTTCAAGATCCGCACGCCGGCCAGGGGCTCTTACAGGGTCTACGGCTGGTGGCCCGCCGACCGTGACTACAACGCCCGCACGGTGTTCAGGATCAAGACCACGGGCGGCTGGACGAGGCGAACCGTCAACCAGCAGATCAACGGTGGAAGGTGGATCTACCTGGGCACGTACAACCTGGCCGAAAACGACTCCTACCGGGTGGAGGTCTCGAGCAAGAGCCCGGGCAGGGGAAGGGTCGTCGCTGACGCCGTGAAGGTAACGAGGAGCTAAGGACCCGGAGGGGAAAGATGAGTATCGAGCGAGGACGCCTGCTGGTGGACCGCAGAGATTTCTTGAGGATCGGCGGCACGGGCCTGGCCGGTGCTGTGCTGCTGGGTGGCGCGACCACGGCGGCCTTCGCCAGGACGGGTGCCTTGAGCAAGGAGTTCGGGGCGGCAGCCAGAGAGTATCGGGTACCCGTGGAGTTGCTCCTGGCGATGGGCTACGTGAACACCCTCTGGGAGATGCCCCCTCCCTCGGCAAGCGACTACGAGCCGGGGGATCTCAGCGGTCGTGGCGCTTATGGGATCATGCAGCTCGTGCAGAACCCGTGGGCGGATACGCTGGCCAGGGCCGCCGCGCTTACCGGTCTCTCCCAGGCCTCGCTCAAGGCTTCCAGACCGGCCAATATTCGAGGCGGGGCTGCGGTCCTCGCACAGATGCAAGGAACGGAGAGCCCCGGGGACCTTGGCGCCTGGCAACAGGCCGTGGCCGAATACGGGGGCGGCGCGCTCTACGCCGAACAGGTCTACGGAACGCTCAAGGACGGGGCCTCGGCGACCATCTCGACCGGGGAACGGCTGGAGATAGCACCGCACGAGGACGTCGAGGCTCCCGCCACTTACACGGCCGCATCCACCCCGGACTACAAGAGGGCCAGGTGGCGTCCTGCCTACGGGGGCAACTACACGAACTCCAATCGCGAAGCCTCCTACAACATAGGCAGGATCGTGATCCACACCGTGGAGGGGTCCTACTCCAGCGCCATAAGCTGGTTTCAGAACCCTCGCGCGAACGTCTCCGCCCACTACGTCGTCAGCAGGAGAGGCGATGTCGCCCAGTGCGTACGCGACGCCGACGTCGCCTGGCACGCCGGAAACTGGAACTGGAACACGCACAGCATAGGAATCGAGCACGAAGGCTACTCCGGTAACCGCTCGACGTGGACCAACGCCATGTACCACGCGTCGGCGCATCTCGCGGCCCACATGAGCAAACGGTACAACATACCCGTGGATGACAGGCACGTCGTAGGGCACCGTCAGGTGCCGGGGTCGACCCACACCGACCCCGGCCGGTACTTCAACTACC
>DASUPX010000325.1:0-4499 GCA_036280905.1 Rubrobacter sp.
AGAAATTCTAGGAGGGCGGCTCGGCATGCGCCAGGGGGCCGTGGGCAGCTTGCTTGCGGCCGTTGGAACGGCCCTGCCGGAGAGCATGATCGCCATAGTCGCCATCCTCGGGCCCGTCATCTCCGGCGACACTTCCGGGGATGGGGCGCTCATAGGCATAGGTGCCATACTCGGCGCGCCCTTCATGCTCGCGACGCTTGCCATGCTCGTCGTGGGGGTTTCGGCTGTGGTTTTCCGGGACCGCAGGAGCCAGGGCACGGGGTTGCGCATCGACCCGACGACCATCAGCAGGGACATCGGGTTCTTCCTCATATTCTTCGCGGTGGCGGCTGGCGTGGGGCTGGTGGAGATGCCGCTCATCTTCAAGGTCATCGTCGCCATCGTGCTCGCCTTCGGTTACGGCATCTACGTCAAGCGGACGCTTACCTCGGGCGAGCATCTGGAAGAGGTGCCGGAGAGGCTCCTGATGCTTCCCCGCACGCAGAACCCGCCGTTCTTGGCGGTCCTGTTCCAGACCCTGGCGAGCCTCGGGGTCATCATCGCGGGCGCCCACTTCTTCGTCGACGCCGTCGAGCACGCCGCAGAAGGCCTCGGCCTGCCCGCCGGCCTTATAGCCCTGGTCCTTGCCCCGCTGGCGACCGAGTTGCCCGAAAAGTTCAACTCCGTCTTCTGGATGAGGGACGGCAAGGACACCCTCGCCATGGGCAACATCACGGGAGCGATGATGTTCCAGAGCACGATCCCGGTCGCCTTCGGCGTGCTCTTTACGCCCTGGAACCTCCAGCCGCTCGACCTCTTCGCCGTCTTGCTCGCCCTTGTCTCAGGAGGGCTCATCTTCGTCACGCTAAAGCGAACCGGCACCCTGAAGGCCGGAAGGCTCATGCTCGGTGGTCTCTTCTACATAGCCTTCGTCGTAGGCGCCATCATCGCCGTGACGTAGAGCTGTCAGCCTTCAGCGGTCAGCTATCAGCTTCTAGCTTATTGGCTGACCGCTTGCGGCCCCTCCATCTTCGGGGCTGACGGAGTGGGGTATGGGCCGTAGAATATTCCCATGCTGGGACGTTATGCTGAGCTGAAGGCGCAACTACCGCCGGGGACCATCCTCTTCTACCAGGTCGGGACGTTCTTCGAGACCTTCGAGGAGGACGCGAAGACCATCTCGCAGGCGCTCTCGATCCGGCTGACGAGCCGCGAGGCCGCCGGGGAGGGCCGGGTTCCGCTGGCCGGCGTACCGGGGCACGCCATCCAGGAGCATCTGGCGACGCTCCTCAGGAAAGGTTACTCCGTCGCCGTCGCCGAGCAGCGTCCGCATCCAACCAAACCCAAGCAGTTCACGCGGGAGGTAGCCAGGATCCTCACGCCGGGCACCGTGATAGAGGACAACGTGCTCTCCGCCGGACACGCCAACTACCTCGCCTCTTTCGTGGTCAGGGATGGGGTGGCCGGCATCGCTGTCGTGGAGGCCTCAACCGGTGAGTTCACGGGCACCGAGGTCCCCGAGGAGCAGTTGCCCGCCGAGCTGGAGCGGTGGTCGCCGCGGGAGATCGTGGTCCCCGAGAGGACCGCGGCGGAGAAGCTGCCTCGGGTCCGGGCCACCGTGAGCCCGGCTCCGCGCTGGACGTTCGAGCCTTCGGCGGGGGAGCAGGCGCTCAGGAGACACTTCGGGGTCTCGGGGCTAAAGGGCTACGGGCTGGAAGGGGGCTCCGCGCTGGTCGGGGCCGCGGGAGCCCTGATCCAGTACCTCTCCTCCTTGCGCGGCGGCAACCCGCCTGAGCAGGTGGTGACCTTCAGGCCCTACGACCCCGGCTCGGGGATGGTGCTCGACGCCGCGACGAGGCGTAACCTCGGCCTCGACGACCTGGTCGAGACGGTGGATCGGACCAGCACCCCGATGGGCTCACGCGCCCTCAGGCGCTGGCTGGAGCGGCCGCTGCTCGAGGCTGGGCGCATCAGGCAGCGTCTAGAGGCGGTCGACGCGCTCACCGGGGATTACATGTTGCGGGAGGAGGTGCGGGAGCATCTGGGTCGCATACCGGACGTCGAGCGCATCGCCACGCGCATCGTACGGTTGTCGGCCTCGCCTGGCGACCTGCTCTCGCTCCGGGGGGCGCTCGAGGAGATCGGGCCACTCAGGGAGACGCTCGGGGCGGCATCCTCGCGCTCTTCCCTGCTCTCGCGGGTGCTCGGGGCCATGGAGGAGCCGCCCGGGGTCAGGGAGCTCATCAGCGCGGCCATCTCCGAGGAGAGCGGGGAGATCATACGCCAGGGCTACTCCACGGAGCTGGACGAGGCACGCGAGTTCCGCGACGGGGCCCACGATTGGCTGACGCGCTTCGAGAGCGAGGAGCGGTTGAAGTCCGGACTAAAGACGCTCAAGGTCGGCTACAGGGACGGCGAGGGCTACTTTATAGAGGTGGCTGGCAAGGAGGCGAACTCCGTGCCCGAGCGATACCAGCACCGCAAGGCGCTCAAGCACAACGCCCGTTACGTCACGGTGGAGCTAAAGGAGCACGAGTCAAGGATGCTCGGCGCCAGGGACGCCGTCGAGCGCATAGAGCGGGCCATACTGGCCGAGATCCGCGCGGCAGTCAAGGAGGCCGCACCGGAGCTGCAGAAGGTGGCACGAGCGGTCGCCGTTGTCGATGTCATCTCCTCCTTCGCCGCCGCGGCGACCGAGCTGCGCTACTGCCGCCCCGAGGTGACGGAGGAGCGCGGCATACGCATCAGCGGCGGGCGTCACCCCGTGGTCGAGCACAACCTGGAGATGCCCTTCGTCCCAAACGACGCCGGGGTGGGCGGCGACTCGCGGCTCCAGATCATCACTGGCCCAAACATGGCCGGCAAGTCCGTCTACCTCAGGCAGGTGGCCCTGATCTGCCTTCTGGCCCAGACCGGCTCCTACGTGCCCGCCGACGGGGCCACTTTAGGCGTCGTTGACCGCATCTTCACGCGCGTCGGGGCCGAGGACAGGCTGGCCAGCGGCGAGTCCACTTTCATGGTGGAGATGACCGAGGCGGCCAGCATCCTCAACAGCGCCACGGAGCGGAGCCTCGTAATCCTCGATGAGGTGGGGCGCGGCACCTCGACCTACGACGGCATGAGCCTCGCCTGGGCCATCGCCGAGTACCTGCACGACGACGTGCAGTCCCTGACGCTGTTCGCCACGCACTACCACGAGTTGACCAGGCTCGCCGAGATCCTGCCCGGATGCAGGAACTACAAGGCAAGCGTCGAGGAGGTGGGGGGGGAGATCGTGTTCCTGCACAGGATAGATGCCGGGGCCGAGTCCTCCTCCTACGGCGTCCACGTCGCCAGACTCGCCGGGCTGCCGCCCCAGGTCACCGACCGGGCCGGGGAGATACTTACCCGCCTCGAGGCCGAGGGCGTCAAGGACTTCGCCGGATGAAGCTCTTCCCCGCGTTCGTCGCCGAGGAGGCGGTCGAGTACGGGGGGATGGTCCGCGTTTTGCCGCCCGAGGTGGCGCACAGGATCGCCGCCGGGGAGGTCATCGAGCGGCCGGCCTCAGCCGTCAAGGAGCTGATCGAGAACTCGCTCGACGCGGGGGCCGGCAGGGTCGAGGTCGAGATAGAGGAAGGCGGGGTGGCCCTGATCCGGGTCAGCGACGACGGCTCTGGTATGACGCCCGAGGACGCCGAGCGGGCCATCACCGAGCACGCCACGAGCAAGATCCGGACCGCCGACGACCTCGCGAGCGTGGTCTCTCTAGGCTTCCGCGGTGAGGCCCTGCACGCCATCGGCGCCGTCTCCCACCTCACGCTGACGACCCGCGAACGCGGCGCGGACGATGCCCTGGCAACCCGCGTGCGGGTCGCCGCCGGAGAGATGGTCGAGTCGGCGACGGTGGCCCACTCTCTTGGCACGACGGTTGAGGCGCGGAACCTGTTCTTCAACCTGCCCGTGCGCCGGGGTTTTCTGGGCACCCTGAGGTCGGAGGCAAACGCCGTCTCAACCGTGGTCGAGGCTCTTGCCCTGAGCCGCCCCGATGTGGGGTTCTCGCTCCGCTCGGACGGGCGGCGCACGCTGGCGCTCCCCGCGGCCGCGGACCTCAGGGAGCGCGTAGCCCAGGTGCACGGCCTCCCGCTCGCCAGGAGCCTGGTTGCCCTGGAGGACCCCGTTGTCTGGGGCTTCGTCAGCCCGATCACGGTGAGCTTCCCGACCCGCCGCTACCTGCACGTGGCGGTGAACGGTCGGGTGGTCGAGGCCGACTCCTTTGCCCCGGCGGTCGCCAGGGCCTACGCCGACCTGTTGCCCAAGGGGCGTCATCCCGCGGCGTTCCTGCGCCTTGAGCTTGGGCCTGGCGAGGTCGACGTGAACGTGCACCCGGCCAAGAGCGCCGTGCGGTTGCGCGGGGGCCGCTCGGCCTACCCGCTCGTGGTCGGCACCATCAGGTCGGCGCTCGCCCAGGAGCAGGCGGTTGGCGGCGCAGCACCGCCCGAGGAGGCGGGAGACGAGCTCGCGCTCATCGGCCAGTTTGCGGG
>DASUPX010000326.1:0-3755 GCA_036280905.1 Rubrobacter sp.
ATGAAGAACCCCAGGGCCACAAGACTTGCGTACAGGACCGCGCAGTGAAGCAGGTGTTCGAAGATGCCCGGAGACCGCGGACGTTCGAGGCGCGTCAGGTGCGAAGTGAGCAGCACGAACACGATGCCGTTCCCCAACACGAGCGCTACGCCCGTCGCCCCGGCCAAAACGTTGCCGAAAGATGCGTAGACGCCACCCACGACCAGCGAAAAGACGAGCAGCACGAGCGGGACGCTGGCGGCGTAAAGGACCGGGTAGAGGATCCGCTTCGCGCGTCGATGGTTAGACACCGATAGGCCTCCGGCTGGGGAACGAGCGATGTCTGACAGTCGGGCGCTGACTGTTATAATATCCACCGCAGTCGGGACGTAGCGCAGCCTGGTAGCGCGCCTCGTTCGGGACGAGGAGGTCGGAGGTTCAAATCCTCTCGTCCCGACTCCTCAGCACGGCGCTTCGCTTCCCCTCAGCATGCTCATGCTTGCGCCTTGGCTTGTCGGCACGCTTCGAGCCTTCGGCTCTTGCTTCCAGCTTATGGTAAGTACGGTAAGTCCTTGTATTTGTACCTGAAACCTGTGGCCTGAAGCCTATAGCCTAAACAGCTATGAAAGCGGCGTCGCGTCCAGCGTACTGTTCCAGGGCGCCGGCCACGGCTTCTGCGACGGTGGCCGGGTAGTATGGGTCAGAGGCGAGGTCTAGCTCCTGCGGGTTGGTCAGGTAGAGGGGTTCGATCATCACGGCCGGGATGTTCGTTTCGCGCAGGATCTCGAACGACCTTCCGAACTCGCCGATATCGCTGGTTCCAAGTGCCTGGCTGACACCGCGCTGCAAATATGCGGCTGCCATGTGGCCCCTGTGCGACTGGTAGCCGAGCCGTTCGAAGTAGAAGGAGGATGTGCCGTTGGCGGTCGGGGTCCGGTGGGCGGCGTGGTGGATAGAGACGATCATGCGCGCCCCCGATGAGTTGGCGAGAAAGGCCCTGTCGGCCGCTGAGACCTCCTCGTCCCCGCTCCTGGTCAGGAGAACTTCCCTGGCTGGCAGGATCTGGGCGAGCTCCTGGGCCACGGCGAGGTTCAGGTCAGCCTCCGAGAGCCCCGTCGGGCTCTGGTACCCCGTGTCCCTACCGCCGTGCGCGGCGTCTACCACGATGGCCCCCGAGAAGAGGTCGTCGTTGAAGTAGCCGCCGCTCTTGTCCGGGAGCTGGTGGGTACCGAGCGATTGGGCCGCGAAAGTGTTCAGAACCTTGAAGACCGAGGCGTCTACCACGCCGTCGTCCCTCAGGCCCGCGTTCTTCTGGAAGTCGCGGACGGCCCTCACGGTACGCATGTCGAAGAGGCCGTTCACGGAGCCCGGGTCGAACCCGAGATCGTCGAGCATCTGCTGCAGCTCGACCACGTCGGCACCCCTGAAAGGGGGCTGCCTCAGGTAGAGCAGGCGCCCCCCCGGCCTGTAATCGGCCTCCACGATCTCACGCCAGGTTATGGGGCCGACCAGCCCGTCGGCGAGCAGCCCGAGGCCCTGCTGGAAGGACCTGACCGCCAGCTCCGTGTCGCCCCTGAAGACGCCGTCCACGCCCCTGTTTCCAAGGTCGAAGCCGAGGGCCTGCAGGCGGGTCTGGAGATCGACGACCTCGCGTCCTCTGTCTCCCCTACGAAGCGTGCGCACGTGCCGAACCGTTCTCTCCCTGGCGTCCAGACTACTCTACCGGCCAAAACAGGAGCGCCGGGCGTACGCCCGGCGCTCCGGAAGGCCGATCCTCGCTCGACCCTCTAGCTCTCGACGATCCCCAGGATGTCGTCGGCGTCGAGGATCATGTAGTCCTCGCCGTCGAGGCTGATCTCGGTCCCGGAGTACTTGGCGAAGACGATAACGTCGCCCTCGCTGACCTTGACCCCGTTCTCGAACTGCCCGACCGCTACGACCGAGGCCGTCTGCGGCTTCTCCTTGGCCGTGTCGGGTAGCACGATACCCGAGGCGGTGGTCTCCTCGCGCTCGACGATCTGGACGAGCGCGCGCTCTCCCAAAGGCTTGAACTTCATCTGCTTTTACCTCCTGATTGCTCTTACTTCTTTACGACACCAAGACCGGTCATACCCGGTCTTGCGAGCCTTACGCGCCAGAGATTGTAACCGCGAGTGTTGCTATTCGCAATTACAGGCCGAGCTGCGCCGAGAGCTGATTCTTGGGCAGGGCTCCCACGGCCTGCTGGGTTACCTGCCCCTCCTCGAAGCGGGCGATGGTCGGGATGCTGGAGATGCTGTAGTTCATGGCCGTCGAGGGGTTATCGTCCACGTTGACCTTGACGAACGTCACATCGTCGCGCGACTCTGACATCTCTTCCAGGATCGGGGAGATGCGCCGGCACGGCACGCACCAGGGCGCCCAGAAATCTACTATTACCGGTCTCTCCGAGCGCAGAACGTCGCTCTCGAAAGTCGCATCCGTTACTTCGGCTACCGCCATCTCTCGAACCTCCGTTGGTCTCTCGCGAGCGGTTTTCGCGCAACATTCTAGCACGCACGGGGGAGCTATCAGCTATCAGCTATCAGCCTTCATCAAGAACTAAAAGCTGACGGCTGACGGTTGATGGCTGACGGCGCTGTTCGCAGGGCGAACCGCTTCAGGTGCGGCTCTCTTCCAGGCTGCGGGAGTACACCTGGACCTGCACGGAGTCGGCCAGCTCTTCGGCGCGGCGCGCTTCGAAGAGGCCGGCGCCGAGGGTCTCGGCGTTGGCGGCGGCACATCCCGCGGCGAGGCGGACGGCCTCGGCGGGCGCCAGGTTGCGGTGCAGGAGGCCGGCGAGGAGGCCGGCGAGGTAGGCGTCGCCGCTCCCCACCGTGGAGACGGTCTCGACCCTCGGGGCGCGCGCAGAGATAGCCCCGTCCTCGATGCTGAGGTAGGAGAGCCCCTCCGGAGAGGTGATGCAGGCGTGGGCTGCACCGAGCTCGACGAGGCGGGAGAGGCCGAGGGGGAAATCTCCCTCCTCGATAAAGTCGAAGCCCGCCACGGTCTCGGCCTCGCTCTGGTTGGGGCTAACGAGCGAGGGGTTCGCCTTGAGCGCGGCCCTCAGCACGGACGAGGGCGAGTCGACCACCGTGAAGAGCCCGCGCTCCCTGGCGCGACGCACGAGGTCTACGAGGAAGCTCTCGTCCAGGTTCGGTGGCACGCTGCCTGCGAAGACCACGGCGGTCGCGTACTCCATGAGATGCTCCAGGCGCCGGGAGAACTCCTTGGCCTCGGCCTGGGTCACCTCCGGCCCGTATTCGTTGATCTCGGTCTGCGTCCCGGCCATCGGATCGATGATTGCCGTCGAGGTGCGCGAGTGTCCTTCTATCTCCACGAGGTCGAACGGTATGGCCGCCTCGGAGAGACCGTCCCTTATGGCATCCCCGTTGCGCCCACCGGCGAACCCGGCCGCAAGAACGGGCACGTCCAGCGTGCGTAAGGACCTTGCGACGTTTACGCCCTTGCCGCCTGCGAGCGTCCTGCTCTCGGGTGCCCTGTGGCGGTGGCCCACGGTCAGGCTTGGAACTACCAGCGTTCGGGCCACGGCGGCGTTGAGGGTGATGGTCAGTATCATGACTCTCCCTAGCCTATCCTCTACCTAAAAATCCCTCCCACGGTATACCACAGGCGCTGCCCGAGCGAAGGCTTCTCGTAGCCATGTCTGGCGACCAGCGCGGTCTCCCCCACTCTCTCCCCGTCGACCCTCACGACGACCCGGCCCAGCGTGGTCCCTGCCCTGGCCGCGAGCGGTG
>DASUPX010000327.1:0-3451 GCA_036280905.1 Rubrobacter sp.
TGCAAACACGGTCCGAACCTCATCGTCTATCCCGGCGGCACCTGGTACCTGGGCGCCACGGAGCACGACATCCCCGAGATAGTTCGAGAACACCTGGTCAACGGCGAACCCGTCGAACACCTGGCCGCCGAACTCAGGCCCCGCAAACGCGCAAAACCGTAGGGGAAGAACCTGCCCCCACACGTTCACGTAGTTCGGCACCGAAACCCCTTGTAGGGGCGGTTCGCGAACCGCCCAACGGCGATGGTCCTAACCGACGCTCTCCAATTGCGCGCGAACGATGAGGCGTTGTTCGTAATCTGGGAGGGTACACGTCTGCAGGGTGACGACGCTCTTTCCGGGGACGGGGTCGGTTACGTAGGAAGCGTTGGGGTCGACGACGAAGGTTTTGTAGACGCTATAGGTGTACTTCGTGCCGTTGGCGTCGGTCAGGATGACCTTGTCGCCGTTCTCCAGCGAGTTCAGATCCCAGAACACGAGGGAGCTCTTCGTGCCGGGAAAGCCCAGGCGGTGTCCGGCGATGTAGACGTTGGACCCCTCCTGCCAGGGGAAACCCGTACCCCTGACGTGAAGCGTCCCGTCGTGAAGCGCGGCCTCGTCGCTGGCGACGCCGTTGTAGACGGGAACCTGGTCGACGCGCCGCATCTCGGGGACGGTCAGCGTCATCCTCGCGTTTTGCGGGGGATCTTTAGCAAGGGCCGCGCTGGCGAAGGGGTCGCCTATCATGAAAGAATAACCCACCAGCACCAGCCCGGACATCAACAACACGAGCGCCAGCAGGAAGCCAAGCGCCCCACCTCGTCTTCTGATCCTGTAAGTCCTCATGCCTGTCTCCTCTCCGCAAGCCCGGGCTATCCGCGCCTCGGCACGTAGCCCGTGATTGTAGTTGCGCTACAAGATGGGCTCCCGCCGGGGACGATGTGTCCCGCGGGAGCCTTGCCGTCCTTCCTACTGCCTCTCCACCAGCTCGCCCCGCACTACGAGGCGGTGCGAGTAGTCGGGGAGGGTGCAGGTCTGCAGGCTTACTATGTTCTTGCCCTGCACGGGGCGCAGGATGCCAACCTCGCTGGGGGAGATGGTGCGCTTCTCGAAGACCCTGTAGGTGTAGCGGGTCCCGTCGGCGTCGGTCAACAGGATCTCATCACCCTTCCGGAGCTTGTTGAGATCCCAGAATACCAGGTTGCTCTCCGTCCCAGGGTAGCCTACCCTGTGGCCCGCAATGTAGACGTTTGCCTGCCGCTGCCAGGGGAAACCCGTGCCCCTGACGTGGAGCACGCCGTCGTGGAGTGCCCTGTCGTAGCCGCTCCTCGGGGCGTCGTAGACGGGCACGCCGTCCACCCGCTCCATGCCGGGAACGGTGAGCTCGAGCCTCTTGCTCTCCGGTGTTTCGAGTTCGGGACGGTCGTCGCCCTTTACCCTGGCGACTATCCTCTCGGGGATGCTCCTGTTGAACCTGGCCTCCAGCTCCTCGGAGATCCTGCCTTGCACCCGCCCGGGGTCCTCGGCCGAGGCCGGCGAGCCCCCGGCCAGGACAGAATAGACCAGGAGGCCGAGGCCGGCGGCGACCAGCACGGTTCCAAGAAGGGACACCAGCATCTTCCTTGCCTTCCCCGCCTGCACCTTGATCATCATCGCCCTCCTCTCTCCCGTTATATCTAGGGCTGATAACTGAACTTTATGTGGCGCAGGTGACAGAACGGTTACAAACAGGGGTTTTGTCGGTAACGGTTGGCCATTTCGAGCGCCGGCGCGCCTTCGACGCTATAATCCGGCGCGTGAAGGTAGGGATCGTGCGGGAGGTAGCGGAAGGCGAGCGCCGCGTCGGGCTGGTGCCCGAGACCGTCGGTAGGCTTGTCAAGGATGGATTCGAGGTCGTCGTAGAGACTGGCGCCGGCCGTGACTACAACCTGGACGAGAACTACGAGGAGGCGGGGGCGAGCGTCGCCGGTGGCGCCGAAGAGGTGTACGGCGAGGCAGACATCGTGATCAAGGTGCAGAGCCCGACGGAGGAGGAGATCGGGCACCTGCGCGAGGGTCAGGTACTCGTCTGCTTTCTGAACGGGCCGCAGGAGCCGGAGCTGGTGGAGCAGCTGGCCGAAACCGGGGTAACGCTCTTCTCAAACGAGGCGGTCCCGCGCACCAGCGCCGCGCAGGCCATGGACGCCCTCTCCTCGATGGGCTCCATCGCCGGCTACAAGTGCGCGCTCATCGCCGCCGACACCATCGGCAAGTACGTGCCGATGCTCTCCACCGCCGCCGGCACCACCAAGGCGGCCAACGTGCTGGTGTTCGGGGTGGCCGTGGCTGGCTTGCAGGCAATAGCCATCATGAACAGGCTCGGGGGAGAGGTCTTCGCCTACGACATCCGCCCCGAGACCAAGGAACAGGCCCAATCACTTGGCGCCACCTTCATAGACTCCGACAACGAGAAGGAAGACGAGGAAGAGGATCCCTACGAGGAGTACGAACCCACGGGCTGGCGCAAGCTGATGACCTCGCTGGGCTTCTACTCGTTCGCCGAGCCCCCCCGGGACAAGTACATCGTCGAAGGCGAAGAGGAAGAAGAGAGCACGGAGGAAGAAGCGGAGGAGGGGTGGTCGCAGGAGAAGCTCGAGGAGGACCAGAAGCTCCTCAGGAAGCGCATGGGCGAGATGGACATAGTAATCACCACGGCGCTCGTTCCGGGCCGGAAGGCCCCGCAGCTCGTGGACAAGGACATGGTCGAGAGCATGAAGCCAGGGTCCGTCATAGTGGACCTCGCCGCGGAGAGCGGGGGCAACTGCGAGCTCACCGAGGCCGGGGAGACCGTGGAGCACGAGGGGGTCAGGATCGTGGGCCCCGTAAACCTGCCGAGCACCATGCCCATACACGCTAGCCAGCTCTACTCGCGCAACATGTACAACCTCATCGGGCACATCACCGAAGACGTGGCAGAGGACAAGGACGAGACGGACCTTCGACTCGACCTGGACTTCGAGGATGAGATCATCTCGGAGACCTGCATCGCGCATGATGGCGAGATCCGTCACGAAAGGACCAGAGAAGCTCTACAGGAGGCCGGATGACCTCGCAATTACTGGCAGAGTTGGCCATCTTCGTCATCGCGGCGTTCCTCGGGTTCGAGCTGATCTCCCGTGTCCCCAACCTTCTGCACACGCCCCTGATGAGCGCGACCAACGCCATACACGGGATCGTGCTGGTTGGCGCGATCATCGCCCTCGCCTCAGCCTCCGACCTGTTTACCTCGACGGTCGGCATGATCGCCGTCTTCTTCGGGGCGATGAACGTGGTCGGCGGTTTCTGGGTCACAAACCGGATGCTCGGCATGTTCGGCCCCCCCAAGAAACGGGTCAAGAAGAGGGGAGAATAGCCCTTGCAGGTCGCAACGTTCGTCGCCTATCTCGCGGCGGCCGCGCTGTTCATCTACGGCATCAGGCGCCTTAGAACGCCG
>DASUPX010000328.1:0-2987 GCA_036280905.1 Rubrobacter sp.
CCGTGGCCGTCGTCTATCACCGTGAGGGTCCTGTAGCGTTTCCTGGCGAGGGTCGAAGCTACGAAGACGTGCCTGGCACCAGCGTCACGGGCGTTGCGCAGAAGTTCGAGGAGGGCGTCCTCCACGTAGCCTATTCGCGAGGGTCCGCGGCGGGCGCCCTCGACCCCGGTAAGGCGGGCGAAGCCGGCGCCGAGGTCCCTGTAGGGGCCCTCCACCGTCAGGGTCGGGCGTCAGCTGGTTGGGCGGTCCGCGAACCGCCCCAAGAGGGTGGTCGCGCAGACGTCACCATTTTACTTGGCGACCTCGCTCACGCGGCTCTCGCGGATCACGGTTACCTTGATCTGACCCGGGTACTCCAGATCGGTCTCTATCTGCTTGGAGATGTCGTAGGCAAGCTTGGCGGCGATGCGGTCGTCGACCTCTGAGGGCTGTACCATGACGCGGATCTCACGCCCGGCCTGGATGGCGTAGGCCTTGTCTACGCCCCTGTGGCCGAGGGCGATGTCCTCCAGGGAGCGAAGGCGCTCTATGTAGGTCTCTGTGGTTTCACGGCGGGCGCCGGGGCGGGCCGCCGAGACCGCGTCTGCGGTCGCGACCAGGACGTCCTCTACGGTCTCCATCTCCACCTCGTGGTGGTGGGCGCTTATGGCCCTGACCACATCGTCGGACTCGCCGCTCTTCTTGGCAAAGCGGCCACCGATCAGGGCGTGGGTTCCCTCGACCTCGTGGTCTATGGCCTTGCCGACGTCATGGAGCAGGGCGGCACGGCGTGAGATCTTCACGTTCGCGCCGAGCTCCTGGGCCATCATGCCGCACAGGTTCGCGACCTCCACGGAGTGGGCCAGCACGTTCTGTCCGTAGGAGGTTCGGTACTTCAGGGCGCCGAGCAGGCGTATCAGGTCGTTGTTCATGCTGCCGGAGATCTTGGCGTCATACAGTGCCTGGCGGCCCGCGCTCTTCATCTCCTTCTCCACGTCCTTCTTCGCCTTGGCCACTATCTGCTCTATGCGCCCGGGGTGGATACGGCCGTCCTGCACGAGGCGTCCCATGGAGACCCTGGCAACCTCCCGGCGGACCGGATCGAAGCTCGAGATCACCACGGTCTCGGGGGTATCGTCGATGATGACGTCCACCCCGGTCGAGGCCTCGAAGGCCCTGATATTCCTTCCCTCACGACCGATCACGCGGCCCTTCATGTCATCGGAGGGCAGCGAGACGGCCTTGACCGTCGACTCGGAGGTGAGGTCCGAGGCCAGGCGTTCCATGGTGGCGGAGATGAGTCGCCGCGCCTCGAGGTCGGCCCGCTCCTCTGCCTCGAGGGTCCTGTCACGGACCATCTGCCCGAGGCGACTCTCGAGCTCGGACTCAAGATCGGCGAAGAGCCTCCTCTCGGCCTCCGTCCGCGTAAGGCCGGAGAGCTCCTCCAACACCTTGAGGTGCTCGGCCTGCCGCTCTTTGAGCTCCTCCCGCTGGCGCGCCAGGTCGTCTTCGATCTGCGTGAGGCGTCGGCGGCGCTCGTTGAGCTCACCCTCACGCCGCTCCAGGGACGTGTCGCGGTTATCCAGCCGCTCCTCCACGCGGGCGATCTCGGCCCTCCTGGTGCGGATCTCGGCCTCGGCGTCGTCCTTGAGCCGGAGCGCGGCCTCCTTGGCCACGAGGTCGGCCTCGCGGCGTTTGGTCTCGGCCTCACGCTCGGCGTCTTCGAGGATGGAGGCCGCGTCGGAGCGGGCCTGCGTCTGACGACTGTCCACCCGCGACCGGTAAACGTAGTATCCCAGGACGGCGCCCGCGGCTACGCCGAGGACCAGTCCCAGGACCAGTAACAAAACACTCACAGATTGTCCTTCCAGCGGACCCGCCGCGAATACGGCGGCCCGGCATCGAGCTAGCCCAACTCTCCCTCAGGCCTCCGGAGGCTCCCGATACTCCCGGGCAACCTGGGCACAAACCTCCGCCGAGTACCCCCGACGGACCAGAAAGCCGTAGACCCTCCGCGCCTCCGCGTCGGACCCACGCCCATTATACCGCCGTGCGGCAGCGGATCGAGCCTCCCCAACCTCGGAACGCCCCGCGAACTCCTCCTCGACCACCTCCTGGGCCAGCTTCTCCCCTACCCCGCTCTTCCTGAGCTCAACGGAAACCCTCCGCGGCCCATACTTCCGCGCCTTCTCCCTTGCCTTGAGTCGCGCAAACTCCGCGTCGTCCACGTACCCGAGCTCCCGGAGACGCCCGACGACCGCCTCAACGGTCTCCCCCGCGTACCCGTATCTCCCGAGGCGGTCCCTGATCTCCGCCTCAGAACGCGCGCGGTAGCCTAGCAGGTTCAGCGCCCGCCCCATCGCCACAGGCCGCTCCCCAGCTACCCGGGCCCGTCCCAACTCCTCCCAATTGAAGACGGCCCCCACCCGGAGGCCGCGCTCGATCGCCACACCACTATCCAACTCCGCCCAGTACTCACCGTCAACGAAGACCCGCGCCTTCCCCCGGCGCTCACGAACGTCCGTCACCTCAGGCAAAGCATCCCTCAGTACGAAGCCTCAATACCATCAAACCGGCCGAATAGCTGACAGGGCGCAAAGCGCCGTGCCGACAAGCCGCCGCAGGAGGCGTGCTGACAAGCGCAGCCCCGAAGGGCCGAAGCGTGCGGCGAGCCTGCTGCTGCGCAGGAGGCTCGCCTAGAACACCTGGCTTGCGGGCTCTTCGGCGACTTCTTCTGCGACCTCCTCTGCGGGCTCGTTGAAGCCGAGCTTGTCGTAGATGTCGTTGACGACGCGCTCGCGCACGTCGTCGTGCTCCTTCAGGAACTGCTTGGCGTTCTCACGTCCCTGCCCGAGGCGCTCGTCGCCATAGGCGAACCAGGCGCCGCTCTTCTGGACCACGTCGTTCTCTATGCCGACGTCCAGCAGGCTGCCCTCGCGTGAGATCCCCTCGCCGTACATCACGTCGAACTCCACCGTCTTGAACGGCGGCGCCACCTTGTTCTTCAC
>DASUPX010000329.1:0-4845 GCA_036280905.1 Rubrobacter sp.
TGGTCCTCGGCGTGATCCGCCGCCCACTCTAAACCTCCGCGCGATACCCGTGCAGGATCGACCCCGCGTTCCTCCGCGACCGCGGCGGCGGTCTGCTCCAGCAGAGCCATGAGCCGCACCCGTTCGTCGTGGATGGCGGACTCGTCCGGGACGGCCGGTTGGAGGCGCGAGATAAGGGGCGCGAGGGTGCCACCCTGCAGAAGCAGGGAACTGGTGGCGACCAGGAACGCGATCAGGATCAGCAGCGACCTGCTAGGGGTATCCTCGGGGAGGGTCTGGGCGGCGGTGAGGGTTATGGCGCCGCGCATCCCGGCCTACACGATGATGGTTCCTTCCCGCGGGCCGAGGGCGTGCGCGATCAGATAGTCGATGTCCGCGACCAGACGACGCAGTCGCCCTCGAAACCGGTCAACCCTCTCGGCGGGGGGCATTCGTCTCTCCCAGAACGGATCGTGGGCCTTCGAAGCAACGTCAAGTCCGCCGAACCGGTCCTGGATCGTGGCTATCCTCTCTTTGAGCCGTGCGCCACGGCTGGCATGAAGCTTTAGCCCGGCCAGCAGGGGTGCGACGTAGACCACACGGACCAGGATAGTAAGCAACAGGGCCACGGCCGCGAGGCCTGCCGCGATCCCGATGCTCCTGCTATCCGTACCGACGTCGCCGACGATGGCGGAGAGCTCCAGGCCCATGATCAGAAACACGGCGCCTTCGAGGATCAGCTCGACCGTGCGCCAGTTCTGGGAATCGGATAGCCGGTGCTGCGCAGACAGGAATCGTCACCACCCGGGTCGGGGCCCCGGCACGCTTCACTATCGAGGTGGCGACCGCGTCGGTCGGGCTGACTATGGCGCCGAGCGCGATCCCCCACACTAGACCGAGGCCAGGGACGAGCCAGGCGAAGACCACCCCGACCACCAGCGAGCTCACGACCACGAGCACGAACGACAGACCACCGATGGCGGTGAACTCGCGGCGGAAGTTCATCGAGGGCATCGACACCGCCGCCGAGTACAGAAGCGGCGGCAACACGCCGGACAGGATCCACTCCGGTTCGACGTGGACCTCGGGGGCGAAAGGCAGCAGGCTCACCCCTATCCCCACCACCACGAGGAGCAACGGCGCCGCAAACCCAAGCCGTGGCCCGAACGTGGCAGCAGCCGAGATCACCAACAGCCCCATGACCACCACGATCAGTAACTCCACCATGCTCCCTCCGTCTCCCGACCCAGGGACGCCGCCCCAGCATCTGGCGACCTCCGCGATTGTATCCGCGCAACTTGCTATCGGAGCTTGACAAACGACATACTACGATATATCGTTGATATAACACAAAGGCTGGAAGCCAGAGAGGAGCAATGATGTACGGACCACAAGCGGTAGGAGGACCGATGGTTGGAGGGCTGCACGAGCACCTGGGGCGTCGCTTGCGGATGGCCTTGGCCGCCCGTCGTGGCTTTGGGGGTCATGGGCCCGGGGGTCATGGACCGGCGGGGTTCCCTTTTGGGGGATTTCGTGGGGGTGGGTTCGGGCACCGTCCCAGGCGGATGGGGCAGGGGGACGTACGGGGCGCGGTCCTCGTTCTTCTCTCGGAGCGTCCCATGCACGGGTACCAGATCATCCAGGAGATCGGCGAGCGTAGCGGGGGGGTCTGGAACCCGAGCCCTGGCTCCGTCTATCCCGCCCTTCAGCAACTGGAGGATGAGGGGCTCGTCCGGGTCGAGAAGGCGGATGGCCGCAAGGTTGCCCACCTCACAGATGAGGGCGATACCTACGTGCGGGAGCACAGGGACAAACTCGGGACCCCGTGGAAGTCGGCGGCCGAGGACTATGGGGAGGACTTGCTCGAGCTGCGTAACCTCGTGGGTCAGGTCGCCACGGCCACCATGCAGGTGGCGCAGGCCGGAGACAGCGCCCAGATCTCCGAGGCCCGCCGCCTCCTGACCGAGGTGCGAAGGCAGCTCTACCGGGTACTCGCCGGAGACGATACAAAGAGCGTATGACCCACACGCGAGAAGCAGAGCCGCCCCCTTCGGGGGGCGGTCTTCCGCTACGCCAGAGCGAGGGTAGCCCCATCAGAACGCGCTGGTGGTGCGGGGACGTGATCCGTCGTATCCTGGCCACGACGACATCTATCTAACATCATCGTCCGATACCCACCCGACCGGAGGCCCAACGTGGTACTACCAGAAGCCCTGATCTCTCTGCTACGCCAGCCGAGTACCTGCTACATTGCTACCACGATGCCCGACGGCTCGCCCCAGCTCACCCAGACCTGGGTCGACACCGACGGCGAGCATATTCTGATCAACACGGTCCAGGGTTATCAGAAGGTTCTCAACGTCGGGCGAGATCCGCGCGTGGCCGTTACCGTCTCCGACCCGGATAACCCCCTGAGGTACTATTCGGTTCGCGGTCACGTGGTCGACATCACCGCCAACGGTGGTGCCGAGCACATCGAAATGCTCTCCCAGAGATACCTCGGTGCCCCCTACCAGTGGTCCCGTGGCGGGGGTCGTGATCAGGTGCGCCTCATCCTCACCGTAAGCGCGGACAGGATCCACAGCCCTTGGTAGTCAGGCTACGTTCTGGGAAAGCGTAAAGCCTACGAAAAACTACAGCCCACAAACCCCCTGTAGGGGCGCTTCGCGAAGCGCCCCCCGTTATCAACAGGCAACAGGTATAGGGTCTCTAGATGTCTCTTCTTGCCGGCTTGCTCACGCGCAAGGCTTGTTCTGATCAGGCAGAGTCGAACTCTACGGTCGCCCTGGTGTCAAGGAAGTCGTTCAGGCGCTCGGCCTCGGCCACGATCGCGTCGCGGGTCCTGGCGTCTGGTGTTGCGAACATGCGGACCTTCACCGTCGTGACCGAGCTTCCGGTCTTGTATTCCCATACACCGACTATGCGTCCGTCTACCAGCACGACGGCCGAGATCCAACCCTGCGGACGGAAGACCAGGCGTCGGAATTCCGTGGGAAGAAGTTGCTCGTAGTCGATGGAACCATGGGTGTAGGCGTCGAACATCGGCAGCAGGCGCACCACGCCGGCCGCCGAGAGGTTCTCCATCGGCTCTAGCGACGAGCGAAGCGCGAACGCTCTGTGGCCTTCGATATCCACCGCTTCCAGCTCATCTCCGAACTCCCTGAACGTCTTCGTGGCCAGCCTCGTACCGGCACCCCACCAGCGGCCGAAGTCCTGCGGCGTGGCCGGGCCGTAGACGCTCAGGTAGCGGCGGACGATCCGCCGCGCCGCCACCTCCGGCTCGATCTCACGCCAGCCGTCGAGCCATTCGCTTGGGCGTACGAAGGCGACGTTGCGGCCCAGGGTCGGGCCGTAACAGAGGTCGCCCCTGAAAGCTGAAGGTTTTAGCGCCGTGCCCCAGCTAGATTCGGCTAGCGCCGGCAGCAGCCCGTCGATGCCGGTGTGCTCCGCTGCCGCCACAGCGAGTTGTTCGCGCGTCATCGGCTCGTCGCCCAGCACCTGCGGTATGGCATCGAGAAGCGCCTCGTACTCCGGCTCGTGGATGCCGTAGGACTCGAAATGCTTGACCCAGTAGCGCGCTTTCCGGATCCGGCGCGTGGCCACCACGAGCGGCAGGTCTTCGGCGGAGATCAGGAACAGCGTACCCCGCATCGCCCACGTCTTGACCAGCGTGCGGTCCTGCCAAAGCGCGGTTTGAACGTCGGATGGACGCAGCCCGTCGACACGCGCCCACAACGAAAGTTCGGCGGCGGACATTACCTGCGCCTGCACACCGATCATGCGCCTCGCGGCCTCCAGAAACCCCACCCGCGGCGCAAGGCCGTGCCGCGCCAGCCGCCAGGCGTTTACCTGATCCCAGGTCAAAGATTCCATGTCCCCGTCTCATCCTCTCTCGCAGAACCCTGTGCCGCGTCCGAAGCCACCACCCCATAACTCCCCGATGGAACCGCCAGGAGCGTGCAGCAATAGTACCGGGCAAGTCGCCGCTGGCACCACCGAATAGAACGAAAAGTGCCCGGTAGTCTTGCCTCAGCGCTGGAATCGCCCGGGCCGCGCGTATACTTCCGCCAGACGATCTCGTAACCCGTCTCGTGTTACTTTCCGGTTCCGCGATCGTAACGGAAGAGAAAGGAGCTGTGGGGGAGATGATAGAGGCTTCGTGTCATTGCGGTGCCGTCCGACTGGAGATCGATGCTCCGCTATCTGAGGTTGCGGAGTGCAACTGCTCGATCTGCAGGCGCTACGGTGTCTTGTGGGCCTACTACGCGTTGGATCAGGTACGCCTCTTGCCCTCGGACCTACCCACGAACATCTACATGTGGAATGACAGGATGATCGAGTTCCATCACTGTCGAACCTGCGGCTGCATCTCGCACTGGTTTCCGGTGGATCGCGAATTCAACCGCATGGGCGTCAACGCGCGCCTGATGGACCCGGAAATTCTCGCCAGCGCCCACGTTCGCCACATCGACGGCGCCAGAGACTAGAGCGGCATACTCGGAAAGAGAACTTCAGGAAAGGCTACGGGCCTCACCCAACAGGAATAGGGTGTAGTCTCCTCCCACGCGGTCACTTGAGCCTCGTTGCTACAGCGGTCCGCGGACGCTCGACCCGAACGCTTCGGCGGAGCATGACGTTGCATGTTCTTGTCAACCTTCCGGATTCAGGTGCTACCAGAGTCGTGGGCCCTCTATCGCGACATCGGCGGCGGCGTTATGATGGTTGCCGTGTCGCGACCAGCGGCGTCCTTGGTTTTCGAGAAGGGAAGTTGATGCCAGAGAAACCGGAACAGATGAGTAGACGCCTGCCTCACCTCGTATTTCTAGCTGCTACTCTTCTGGTATGTATCTTTGCGTAGGCGTGTTC
>DASUPX010000330.1:0-3548 GCA_036280905.1 Rubrobacter sp.
TGCCAGAGGGGGCGTCCTTCTTGTCTCTGTGGTGCGTCTCTACCAGCTCGATGTCGTAGTTTTCGCCGAGCTTCGCCGAGAGCTCGCGTACCACGTCGCGCAGCAGGTTTACCCCGATGCTCATGTTCGGCGCGAGCACTACGGGAACGCTTTCGGCGGCCTTCTCGACCTCCGACAGCTGGTATTCAGACAGGCCCGTCGTGCCTATGACGTGGGGCCGTTCGTAGGAGAGGTGGGCCACCGTCGCCGCCGGGGTGGTGAACTCGATCAGGACTCCTGCCCGCTCCGGAGGGTCCTCGGTGGCGGTTACGCCTATCTTGCCCGAGCCGCACAGTTCCCCGAGGTCGGCGCCAAGCTCGGGGGCTCCGGGTTCAACGGTGCCGCCGGCCAGCTCTATTCCTTCCGTCTCGATGGCGGCACAGCACAGCTCGCGGCCCATGCGGCCAGCCGCCCCGATTATGGTTACGCGGGTCACACTTCCTCGGGGGTCGGGAGGAGGTGGTTCGACTCCTCCATGGTGCGCCTGAGGGTGTCGAGGTTATCGCCTTGCAGGGGGACCATCGGCAGCCGCAGCTCGTCCGAGCACAGTCCCAGGATGGAGGCCGCCGTCTTGACCGGTATTGGGTTTGTCTCCACGAAGAGGGCCCTGAAGAGCGGCAGCAGCTCGTAGTGGAGCTCGCGTCCCCGCTCCCAGTCTCCCCCGGAGAGGGCGTTGACCATGTCGGAGACCGCCGCGGGGGCCACGTTGGAGGCGACGGAGACCACACCGTGCCCGCCGAGCGCCATGAGCGGTAGCGTCATCGGGTCGTCACCGGAGAGCAGGGCGAACTCCTCGCCGCACAGGCTCTTCACGTCGCTCACCATGTTCATGGAGAGAGTAGATTCCTTGACCCCGACGATGTTCGGCACGTCGGCGAGGCGGGCCATGGTCTCGGCGGAGATGGTCACGGCCGTCCGGCCCGGAATGTTGTAGAGAAGGATGGGAAGGCTGGTGCTCTCGGCGACGGCGGTGAAGTGCCTGTAGAGCCCCTCCTGGGTCGGCTTGTTGTAGTAGGGCGCCACCTGCAGCGAGCCGTCCGCGCCCTCCTCTTCGGCCATCTTCGTGTACTTGATCGCCATATCCGTGCTGTTCGAGCCCGTGCCGGCCACGACGGGAACCCGCCCGGCCGCAACCCTGACCACGGTGCCGATAACGAGCCTGTCTTCAAGCTCGCTCATGGCCGGGGTCTCGCCCGTGGTTCCGCAGGGCACGAGGCCGTGGATGCCGTGCTGGATCTGGAACTCGACCATCCCTTCGAGGGCCTCCACGTCCACCTCCCCGTTCCGAAAAGGCGTAACGAGGGCCGTAAACGCGCCACTAAACATCTCTCTCCTCCAGCTCGAAGTCCCTGTGCAAAACCCTTACCGCCTCCTGTACCCGCCCGGCGGGCAACACGCAAGTAACCTGTATCTCGGAGGTGGAGACTAGCCTTATGGGGATGCCGGCCTCCCCGAGCGTGGCGAACATCCTCGCCGCGTAGCCGGGACGGTTGAGCATCCCCGTCCCGACCACGGAGACCTTGCCAAGCTCCTCCTCGCCTTCGACCCGCCCGTCGAGGGATTCGGCGACCCCGCCGGCGATACCCAGGGCCTCCCCGAAGTCGGAGCGGCGGACGGTGAAGGCCACGTCCGAGGCGCCCTCTTTGGGCGCGCTCTCCACGATGACGTCCACGGAGATACCCGCCTCGGCCAGGGGTGTGAATACGCGGCTCATGGTGCCCGGGCCGGTCTTTATGCCCGTCAGGGTTATGCGCGAGACGTCCAGGTCGTGGACGATGCCGGCGACCGTCTCGCGTGTCTCCAGGTGTTCCAAATCGTTGCCTCCCGTGATGATCGTACCAGGCCCCTCCTCGAAGGAGCTCTTGACGTGGATCTCGACGCCGTAAAGGGCCCCGAGCTCGACGGCCCGCGGGTGCATGACCCTCGCGCCCCGCCACGACATCTCGGCCATCTCGGAGGAGAGGATGACGGGTATGCGCCGCGCCCCTGGAACTATGCGCGGGTCGGCCGTGTACACGCCGTCCACGTCCGTAAAGATCTCACACCGCTCGGCCCCGAGCGCCGCCGCGAGCGCCACCGCCGTGGTATCAGACCCCCCGCGCCCGAGCGTCATAATGTCCCCCAACGCGTTCACGCCCTGGAACCCGGCCACGATGGCGACCTGCCCCTCGCCGAGCAGGCCACGCAACCGGTCTGGTTGAATACCCGAGATGACCCCAGAACCGTAACGGCCCGAGATCTTCATGCCGGCCTGCGGGCCGGTGAGCGAGGTGGCCGCGACGCCCCTGTCGTGCAGGGCCATCGCCAGCAGCGCCACAGACTGAAGCTCGCCCGTGGAGAGAAGCTGGTCGATCTCGCGCGGAGAAGGGTCGCGGCTGACCTCGCCAGCGAGCCTGAGGAGCCGGTCTGTCTGCTTGCCCATCGCCGAGACCGTAACGACAAGCCCGAGCCCCGAATCGTGGGCGCGTTTGATCCTCTCGGCGACGGCCCTGACGTGGTCCGTCGTCGCCACCGAGCTCCCGCCGTACTTCTGGACGATGATTGCCAAGAGCGAAACCCTCCGAAGATCGTGCTTCTGGAAGGATAAGCTATCAGCTATCAGGTTTCAGGCTACAGGAAGAGAGGGCGAGGGACGCGCCGCTGTCAACCTGAAGCTTAATGCCCGTAGCCTGAGACCGGCCGCAAGCGCTCCGCGCTTACGGCATAGGCTGGCCTCCGGTTACGCCCAGGGTCTCGCCGTTGACGAAGCTCGCTTCCTGGGAGGCGAGGAAGACGAAGGCGGGGGCTAGCTCGGCTGGCTGGGCCGGGCGGCCCATGGGGGAGGTGCCTCCGAAGCTGGAGACGGTCTCGGCGGGCATGGAGGCGGGGATGATGGGGGTCCACACCGGACCGGGCGCCACGGAGTTGGCCCTCAGACCGTACTGCACGACCTCCTGGGCCAGCCCCTTGGTGAAGGTGATGATGGCGCCCTTCGTGCTGGCGTAGGGTAGCAGGGGAGGAGAGGGCTGGTAGGCCTGAATAGAGCAGGTGTTGATGATGGAGCCACCCTCTGGCATGTGCGGCAGTGCCGCCTTGACCAGCCAGAACATGGCGTAGATGTTGGTCTTGAAGGTGCGGTCGAGCAGCTCGGTAGAGACGTCGGCTATGCCGTCGACCGTCATCTGGTGGGCGGCGTTGTTGACGAGCACGTCTATGTGGCCGAACTCGTCCACGGACCTCTGGATGAGGGCCTCACACTGGGCCTCGTCGGAGATGTCCCCGGGTACCCGGACCGCCTTGCGCCCCGCGTCCTCGACGGCCGCGGCGGCCTCTTCGGCGTCGCTCTCCTCTTCTTCCAGGTAGGAGAGCACCACGTCCGCGCCCTCGCGGGCGAAGGCGAGCGCGACGGCCCGCCCTATGCCCGAGTCACCGCCCGTTATGACGGCCTTCTTGCCTTCCAGCTTGCCGCTACCCCTGTAGGTATCGAAGCCGTAGTCGGGCTCGGGGCTCATCTCCTGGTCGAAGCCAGG
>DASUPX010000331.1:0-13204 GCA_036280905.1 Rubrobacter sp.
CCGCGCCCGCCGAGGCTCGAGGACGTGGACAAGAAGGTAAAGGTGGTCTTCGGAGGCGTAACCGTCGCCTACACTACGAGGGCCAAACGCGTGCTGGAGACGAGTCACCCACCCGTGTACTACGTTCCCCCCGAGGACATAAGGATGGAGCATCTACGGCCCTCCGGTGGTGGCTCTATCTGTGAGTGGAAAGGACGGGCCGGCTACTACGACCTCGTGACGGAGGAGCGGGCGGAACCGCGGGCCGCGTGGTTCTACCCGGATCCGACGCCGCCTTTCGCAAGCCTCACGGGGTACGTCGCCTTCTATCCGTCCAGGATGGACGGGTGTTGGGTAGGAGGGGAGAAGGTCGAGGCGCAGGAAGGAGATTTCTACGGGGGTTGGATCACCCCCGACATTGTAGGACCTTTCAAGGGCGCACCAGGCACCTGGGGCTGGTAGGCGGGTGGACGCCGCGAACCTCCGCAGGGAGTACACAAGGTCCGGGCTGGACGAAGCCACCATGCAACCCGACCCCATGGTCCAGTTCGAGGCGTGGTTCGAGAACGTCGTGGAAGCCAACCTTCACGAGCCCAACGCCATGATCCTTGCCACCGCATCTGACGATGGTCGTCCCTCCGCCCGGACCGTTCTCCTGAAGGGCTACGATGGGCGCGGTTTCGTCTTCTATACCAACTACGAGGGGCGCAAGGCCCGCGATCTGGAGGCCAACCCCTCGTGCGCCCTCCTCTTCTACTGGGGCGAGCTGGAGCGGCAGGTCAGGGTCGAGGGCCGCGCCAGCCGACTTCCTTCCCGGGAGTCAGACGCGTATTTCGCAAGCCGTCCCCGGGGCAGCCGCCTCGGGGCATGGGCCTCCGAGCAGAGCCGGCCGGTCCGGGACAGGAGCGTTCTGGAGGAGCGCATAAAGGCCCTCGAGGCCGAGTACCAAGACCGGGAGATCCCACGCCCCCCCTTCTGGGGTGGCTACAGGGTCGAGCCCGAGGCCATCGAGTTCTGGCAGGGGCGCGAGAACAGGCTGCACGACAGGATCGCCTACCGTCGCGAGGAGGGCGTCTGGAGGCTAGAGCGCCTGCAGCCCTGACGGCTGATCCGGATGTCGGGTTCGCCTGGTGCGTGCAACTTTTCCGGGCGTGATCAGTACCATATTGGTGCAGGCGTGACGATCGTGGTGTCCCATGCCGGGCATCGTTGTGGAGGTGTTGATCTTTGGGAGATATCGGAGGCTGGGTTCTGGACGTGATCGCGGCCCTCGGCTACGTGGGCCTCGCGTTGCTTCTCATCGCCGAGAACCTCTTCCCCCCGATACCGTCCGAGGTCGTCCTGCCGCTCGCGGGTTTTCTCGTGGGGCGCGGAGATCTGGTCTTCTGGCAGGCCCTGCTCGCCGCGACCTTCGGCAGCGTCGCGGGGGCCCTTATCCTCTACGCCCTTGGCCGCTACGGGGGACGCAAGCTCGTGCTTCGCTACGGGAGGTTCCTGCATGTGGATGAGGAAGGGCTGGACCGGGCCGACGGCTGGTTCCGGCGCTACGGAGACTGGGTGGTGCTCTTCGCCCGCGTCGTGCCCCTCGCGCGGAGCGTTGTCTCAATACCCGCCGGCACCATGAAGATGCCGGCCATCCGGTTCACCGTGCTGACCGCCATCGGTTCCCTCGCCTGGAACACGCTGCTCATAGGGGCCGGCGTCATCCTCGGGGCCAACTGGCAAGTGGTCGAAACCTGGGTCGGCTCCTACTCTAACGTCGTCCTCCTCGTCGCCGCACTCGTCGTCGCCACCCTGCTAGTCGTGCACGGGCTCCGCAAGAGCTAGGGAAGGCTACAGGTGTCAGGTAATTCTCCTGACACCTGTTACCTGATGCCTGTAGCCTTTTTCTCGAACCGCCCTACTGGCCCACGGTGGTTGTCGTCGAGTCGGAGCGCAGATGCCCGTTCAGGTCGTCGACGACCGCCTTGATGGTGAGGGTCGTGCCCGGCTTCCGGTTGCTGGCGTCATAGAAGATGCGGTACGGGGCGTTGTCGTCTGTGCCGGCCGGCTTGAACCTGCCATCGCCGGCCTTGACGGCGAAGCTCACCTCGTTGTAGCGGTTGTTGGAGAGGCGGGCGGAGATCTCGAAGCGTCCCGTGGGCGTCTGGGGGGCGCTCACCTGTATCCGGGGCGCCCGCGGGCTTGCAGGGATCTCGCGGTCAGCCCGGTAGACGATTGCCCCGAGGGCTGGCACCTCGACGTCCAGGTTGCCATCCGCATCAGCATTCGCTGACGTGCGGGCGCCGTAGACCGGCTCGAAGAGTGCCTTCGGCGTGGCGGTGTCGAAGGTCGCCGTCTTCGTGGTCTCGGCGTTGTTGAGCGCGACCACGTACTCGACCTGTTCCCCACGGGCTATGCGCGAGAAGGCGTAGATGCCGGCCTGATCGTCGCTGTAGCGTTGGATCTGGGCTCCCCTGCGGAGCGCCTTGTGCTCCTGCCTTGCGGCGGCGAGGTCTTGTAGGATCTGGTAGAGCGGGTGGTCCCTGTCGAAGTTGTTGTCGGCGGGCGTCGCGCCTGAGCCGATCTGGTCGTCGTCCTTGTACTCGTCGGTCCTGGTCGGGAACATATCCTGCCTGGCGAGCTGGTCGTTGCCGGGGTCGCCTCCCGTGAACCCCTGCTCGTCGCCGTAGTACACGACCGGCATACCGCGTGCGAAGTACATCAAGGCATGGCCGAGCCTGTCGCGTTTGAGCAATTCCCTGTCCGTCGCGCCGTCGTTGTCCTGTTCGAGGAAGTAGCCGAAGCGACCCATGTCGTGGTTGCCGAGGAAGGTCGGAAGGCTGTAAGCATTCGAGTCGGCATCCGTGTAGTAGTCGTCCTGTCTGAAGAAGTCGCGCAGGTCCCTGGTGGGCTCGCCCTGTGAGGCGAACTCCCTCGCCGCGCCCTGGAAGGGGAAGTCCAGGATCGCCTGCAGCCTCGCCTCGGTGGTGTAGATGCTTGTGAACGACGGGTCGTAGCTGTAGACCTCCCCGTACATAAAGAAGTCTTCGTTGCCGGTCGCCTTCGCGTGGGCCAGCACCTCGGGGCCGAACTTCTGCCAGAACTCGGTGTTGACGTGTTTGACGGTGTCTATGCGGAAACCATCTACACCGTAGTCCACCCAATCGTTGTAGACGTCGACCATGCCCTGGGCAACGCGCGGGTGCTCGGTGAACAGGTCATCGAGGCCGACGAAGTCGCCGTATTGCTGGTCCTCGTCCTCGTTCTGGAAGTCCGTGTCGCCCCTGTTGTGGTAGTAGATGCGGTTGTCAAGCCAGTCCGGCTCCTTCACGTCGCGCTCCGCCCGGGGCACGACCGGCGTGTAGGGGAAGCTGACCTGCGGGTCGAGTTCCGGAAACTCCTCTGTGCCGGCGTAGTCACGGTCGTCGAAGGGCTTGCCGCTTGCCGTACGGTACGGCTCCTGCGCCTTGCTGATGTAACTGTACTGGCCCTCTTTGTAACGGATCACGTCGGCCGTGTGGTTGGTGATGATGTCGAAGAACACCTTCATGCCCCTGTCGTGGGCCTCGTCTATCAGGGCCTGGAGCTCCCGGTTGGTGCCCATGTGCGGGTCGATCCTGGTGAAGTCGGTGATCCAGTACCCGTGATATCCGGCAGATGAGCCGGCTATGGTGCCGTCGCCCTGCACGGGCTTGTTCTTGAACATGGGCGTCATCCATACTGCCGATACCCCCATGTCGTCGAGGTAGTCGAGCTTCTCGCGCAACCCCGCGATGTCGCCGCCATGATAGTAGCCCCTGAGCTCCGGGTCGTACCCGTGACGCAGAACGTCTTCGTCGGAGGTACCGCCGGCCAGGCCGCCGGTGTCGTTGGAGGCGCTGCCGTTCTCGAAGCGGTCTGGCATGACGAAGTAGAACTGCTCGTTCTGGACGGGATGCCTGTACGAGGGGCGGGCGAGCGCCTCGTCCGATGACCCGCTCGCCCGCGCCAACCCGCCCCCGGATAGCACCAGCACAGGTAACGCCACTACGAGCGCCGCAAATACCACGAAAAGCCTGTTACCCACCCGTCCTCCGCCCCTCTCTGCCCCGGAGCCGGTCTCCAGGGCTGTTCATAACTACGGTAGCATGACCTGGAGCCCCGATAAAGGATCCCCGGCCTCACGTCAGTCCCTGCTAAGATGCGTATCGTTGCGTCGTGTACGCGAGGAAGGGACGACGATTTGAAGCTGGTTACGTATTCCGTGGACGGAAGTGGGCCGCGGGTGGGGGCCCTGGAGGGTGAGGAGATAAGGCCCCTCGGCCACGAGGACATGATCGAGTTCATCGAGTACGGCGGGAGCCCGGAGCCCGGTGAGGACACCGTGCCGCTCGCCGAGGCCCGCATCCACGCGCCGATCGCGGGTCCCGAGAAGGTTATCGGCATCGGCCTCAACTACGAGGATCATGCGGCCGAAACGGGAGCCGACATCCCCGAGAAACCAATCGTCTTCGCCAAGTACGCCAACACAGTTATAGGGCCGGGCGAGACCATAACCATCCCTCCCATAACCGAGCAGGCCGACTACGAGGCCGAGCTCGCCGTGATCATAGGTAAGACGGCCCGCAACGTCTCGGAGTCGGAGGCCCTGGATTACGTGTTCGGCTACACCAACGCCAACGACGTCTCCTCGCGCGACCTGCAGTTCTCGGAGGGCGGTCAGTGGACGAGGAGCAAGTCCATAGATACCTTCTGCCCGCTGGGACCCTACATCGCCACCGCCGATGAGGTGGGGGATCCGCAGGACCTTTCCGTCCGATGCATCCTCAACGGCGAGGTCATGCAGGATGGGACCACCTCGAAGATGATCTTCTCGGTCGCCGAGCTGATCTCATTCCTCTCGCAGGGCATGACGCTCGTGCCTGGGGACGTCATAGTCACGGGTACGCCCCCCGGTGTCGGGTCGGCCCGCGACCCGCAGGTGTGGTTGAAGGACGGGGACGAGGTGACGATCGAGATAGAGGGGCTGGGTTCCCTCACCAACCCGGTCGAGACGGAGTAGCCGGTGGACCCGCTCGCGGAGCTGGCCGAAGCCCTGCCGGAGGGCCGCGTCGTCTCCGGGGGCGATGACCTCGAGCGGCACGCCGGTGGTGTCTTTACCTACCACGCGCCCGTTCGGCCCGAGGCCGTGGTCTACCCCCACGATCGCGGCGAGGTCCTGGAGATCCTTCGCTTCGCCCACGAGCATCGCGTCCCCGTCGTGCCTTTCGGGCAGGGGAGCAGCCTGGAGGCCCATACCCTGCCCGTCCGGGGAGGCATCAGCCTCGACCTGGCGATGATGGACCGTGTTCTCGAGATCAGGCCGGACGACTTTATCGTCCGTGTTCAGCCCGGCCTCACCCACAAGAGGCTCAACGCCGAGCTGGCCGACCACGGGCTCCATTTTCCTGTGGACCCAGGCTGGGACGCCTCGCTTGGCGGGATGGCCGGCACCAACGCGAGCGGGACGAACGCGGTCAAATACGGGGTCATGCGCGATCAGGTCCTCGGCCTCGAGGTGGTGCTCGCGAACGGTACGGTGATGCGGACGGGCGGGATGGCCATCAAGTCCTCGGCGGGCTACGACCTGACCGGCCTCTTCGTGGGATCAGAGGGAACCCTGGGCGTGTTCACGGATCTGACCCTTCGTCTCTACCCGCTCCCGGAGCACACGGTTGCCGCCAGGGCCGTCTTCCCCGACGTCGAGGCGGCGGGGCGTGCCGCGGTGGCCATGATCCGAACCGGGATGGCCGTAGGGCGCGTCGAGCTGGTCGACGCCCGCACGATAGAGGCGGTAAACGCCTACAAGGAGACGGACTACACCGTAGCCCCGAACCTCTTCCTCGAGTTCAGCGGCTCGGAGGCGGGCGTGGAGTACGACGTGGCGGCGGCCCGAGAGAGGTCGGCGGCGGGGGGATGCTCCCTTTTCGAGGTCGAAGCAGACGGGGCGGCCCGTGAGAGGCTCTGGGAGGCCCGCCACGAGGCAGCCATCGCCATCCAGAGCCTCCACCCGGGGATGGGGATGATGAGCACGGACGTGTGCGTGCCTATCTCCGACCTCCCCGGGGCCCTGCGCCACGCCCGCGACACCATCGAGTCCCGCGGCCTGGAGGGGGCCATCCTGGGACACGTCGGGGACGGAAACTACCACGCGGTCTTCCCCGTGGACCCGCATGATGCGTGGGACCAGGAGCGGGCCGAGGCGGTCAACACCGAGATCGTGGACTACGCCCTACAGCGCGGCGGTACCTGCACCGGTGAGCATGGCATCGGCGTTGGAAAAACCGACCACCTGCAGAAAGAACACGGCGATTCCCTGCCCTTCATGCGCGACATCAAGAGCATAGCCGACCCGAACGGCATCATGAACCCGGGCAAGATCTTCGCCTGATAATCGCCCCCTCCGCGGAAGACGAAAAGCCGATAGCTAATCGCTGATAGCTGAAAGCTGAAGGCTCCCTACGCGAGGCGGTCTCTGGCGGCTGCGGGCTGTAGAATAAAGGTCTTGGAGAGGAGGTCCAGGGGGTATTGATGGAACCGAACAAAGCTGCGTACCGGACGGTGAAGTTGATAGGGTTGCTCCTGATCCTGGAGGTCGTCGCGCTCGTCGCAATCGGAAGCTTCGAGTTCTTCCAGATCCGGTGGGGAGGGCTGAACCTGGAGGGGGCGCGGCACGATGAGGTGGAGAGAGCGCTCTACGCCTTGTTCATACCTTCTGGCATCCTGACGTTGATGTCGGCGTTCAGCTTCCTGTTCATGCGCCGTCGGGGATGGCTTCTAGCCGCCATCGCGCAGGCCTTGAGCCTGGCCGTGTCGCTCTGGCTCTACTCGTGGTTCCAGCCAACTTACATCTATCCCATCATGGCCTACTGCGTGCTGATGATCCTGTTCCTCAACTCCCACGACGTGAGGGTGGTGTTCCTCTCCAGGCAAGATTCGGGGGCCTCCGTTGAAGGTTGACCTGAACAACGCGCGGGAGGTCACGGCCCTGCTCCAGCGCTTCGAGCCGGTGATCCGGTCCACCAGGGGAGACGTCTTCTACCCGATGGACGTGGAACCATACGTAAAGAACTGCAGCCTGTGGGTCCAGAAGCCCGGCAGGGAGGCAAGGCGCGTGGTGCCCGACGGCAAATTGAGCCTTGAGGCGTTAGCCCAACAGCCTCGGGACGAGGCCGGCGCGGTCCATTTTCTGAAGCTGAGCGACGCCGAGGAGATGAGTAGGAACGAGCCCGAAGGGCGCCTGCAGATGTTCCGCAGGCACGCCAGGGATCGCAAGGAATCGAGGGAAGCCTTCCGGGCCGGGCGGGGGCGCCTTGCCCGCGTCGGGTACTTCTCGCGTTTCGTCGACGCCCTTTACTCCATCGCGCTCCTCGCCCGCGGCAGGGTTCCCGGGGAGTCGGCGGCGGCGGCCCTCGAGGCCTACGAGCATATCATGGCCGAGCACGAGCACTACCGCTACCACGGGCGTGTGCTCCGCCAGAATGGTTGGGTGGTCTTGCAGTACTGGCTCTTCTATCCCTTCAACAACTGGAGGAGCGGGTTCTTCGGCGCGAACGATCACGAGGCCGACTGGGAGAAGGTCTTTCTCTACCTCTCCGAGTCCGAAGATGGGGAGGTCAGGCCCGAGTGGGTGGCCTACGCGGCCCACAACTACACGGGGGACAACCTCAGGCGTCGCTGGGACGACCCCGAGGTCGTGAAAGTGGGGGAACATCCCGTTATCTTCGTCGGCGCGGGCTCCCATGCCAGCTACTTCGCCCAGGGCGAGTACCTGACGGAGCTGACCGTGCCCCTCCCCGGACCCGTAGCAAGGGTGGCGAGCCGGTTGCGATCCTTCTGGAAAGCCAGGCTTGGCCAGTACGAGGAGGACGAGGAGGCAGACGACGGGTCTGGCTACCTGAGAATCCCCTTCGTCGACTACGCCCGCGGGGACGGCCTGAGCGTCGGCGAGGGGGGCGACAGGGCGTGGGACGAGCCCAGGCTGCTCGCCCATCCAATCCCCGACTGGGTCTCGGGCTACCGTGGGCTCTGGGGCCTCTACGCCAGGGACCCCTTCGAAGGGGAGGACGCGCCGGCGGGACCGATGTACAACCGCGACAAGACCGTCGCCCGTGCCTGGTACGACCCCGTGGGCTGGGCTGGGCTGGACAAGGTATCTCCCCCGACCGAGGCGATAGAGACCGTCCTCGAGCAGAGGGAAGACATCGCCGCGCGGTGCGAAACGCTAAGGGCCGAGATCGAGGAGAAGAGCCGCGAGCTCAAGAAGCTCGGCGCCGGCCTCTCGGCGATGCGCGGCAGGTCCCACCTCGACGGTCCCCGCGCACAGGGCGCCAGCAGGGCGGCCGAGCTCTCCGGTGAGATCGACCGCCTCAGGGCCAGGCTCGCCACCGACGAAGCCGTCTCCGAATCGCTCCTGGAGTACGCCGGACGCCTGAGAGGCGGCGAGCACGAACCCGTCCGCGCCCACATCGGGCGCGCCCACACGCCCGCCTCGGAGGACGAGCTCAGGATCAGCCGCGTGGCCGAGGCCTGGGCCGCCGTGAGCGTCAGCCTCATGATCATAAGCTTCGTCGCCATAGCGCTTCTCGAGCGGCAACACCTGATCTCCATGCTCGTCTTCAGCATCGCCTTCTTCTCCTTCGTGGAGGCCGGCTTCAGGGGCCGCCTGGTGAACCTGGTGATCAGCGCCAACGTCGGCCTGGCCGTGGTCGCCACGCTGATCCTGATCTACGAGTTCTTCTGGCCACTCGTGGTCGCAACCGTGCTAGTGGTCGGCCTCTACGTCCTCTGGGACAACCTGCGAGAGCTGAGGAGTAGATAATAGCTATCAGCTGTCAGCCATCAGCCATCAGCCAGAAACTGGAAGGATTCTCGAAACGGGTGAACTTGAAAGGCATCAGGCTTCAGGATAAATCACCTGATGCCTCCTCCCGAGAAGCGGCCCATCCCGTCAGAGAACAGTCAAGAAAGCTGATAGCTGAAGGCTGATAGCCAAGAGCTATAAACTGGGGGTACCATGGCACGCACGATAAGGGTGGTAGTCGCGAAGGTCGGCCTCGACGGCCACGACAGGGGGGCCAAGATCATCGCCCGCGCCCTGCGCGACGCCGGGATGGAGGTGATCTACACCGGCCTCCACCAGACCCCTGAACAGGTGGTCGAGGCGGCCATCCAGGAGGACGCCGACGCTATCGGCATCTCGATCCTCTCCGGCGCCCACATGACGCTGGTGCCCCGCATCATCGAGCTCCTGCAAGAAGAAGAGGCCGAAGACATCCTGGTCTTCGTTGGCGGCACCATCCCAAGAGAAGACATCAAGCGGCTAAAGGAACTCGGCGTAGGCGAAGTCTTCACCCCAGGAACACCGACCAGGAAAGCTGTAGAGTACGTCGAGCAGGCAATAAGTTAGCCATCAGCTTTCAGCCATCAGCAGTCAGCAAGAGCAACAGGCTGAAAGCTGACCGCTAGTAGCTAGAAACGGAGTTAGTTCTTGGACTATGTAAGGATAGAGCAGGAGAACGACATCGCCGTCCTCACCATCGACCGTCAGGACAAGTTGAACGCCCTGGACGGGCAGGTGGTAGAGGAGATCGGGCAGGCGCTCCTGGAGCTGGAGGTGGAGGCGCCGCGGGCCCTCATCGTGACGGGGGCTGGCGAGCGGGCCTTTATCGCGGGGGCGGATATCCGGGCGATGAGCGTGATGGACCCCATGGAGGCCAAGCGCTTCTCGGAGATCGGGCACGCCGCGATGGCCCTGTTGGACAGGAGCCCCGTCCCCACGATCGCCGCCGTCAACGGCTACGCGCTTGGTGGGGGCTGCGAGGTGGCGCTCGCCTGCGACATACGCATCGCCGCCGAGAACGCGACGTTCGGCTTTCCCGAGGTCAGCCTCGGTATCCTGCCCGGCCTTGGCGGCACGCAGCGTCTGCCGCGCCTGATCGGCCCGGCCCTGGCCAAGGAGCTTATCTTCACCGGCCGCCGCATCGGGGCCGAAGAGGCGCGTGAGATCGGGCTCGCCAACCGCGTCGTGGGCAGGGGCGAGGCTCTCGGCGCCGCCAGGGAACTTGCCGCGGAGATAGGCCGCAACGCCCCGCTCGCCGTCAGGCACGCCAAGACCGCCGCGAACCGGGCCCTCGATGTGGATCTCGTGAGCGGCCTGGAGTACGAGACGGACCAGTTTGCCCTGCTCTTCGCCACGGATGACGCCCTGGAAGGCATGAACGCCTTCGGCGAGAAGCGCGACCCGAAGTTCGAGGGAAGATAGTCCACGAGACAACAATACGGGTCCGCTACGCCGAGATCGACGCCCAGGGTCACGTCAACAACGCGACCTACCTCTCCTACTTCGAGGTCGGTCGCGTGGAGTGGCTGCGATCCACGGGCCAATCCTACAGGGAGATGGAGCGACAGGGCCGCGGCCTCGTCGTGGTCGAGGCGCTCCTCAAGTACCGCCGCCCCGCCTACTTCGACGACGAGCTGACGCTCCGCACCACGCTCTCCGAGCTTGGCAGGGTCTCGCTCCGCTTCGATTACGAGGTGCTGCGCGAGGCGGAGTCGCTTGTCACAGGCCACACCCGCCATGCCTGCATCGACCTTGCAACGGGCAAACCCGTCAGGATGCCCGCACCGCTTCTGGAGCTTGTGCCACGCGGAGGTTGAGGGCGGTTCGTCGTCGGGCGGTTTATCGTCGGGCGGTTCGCGAAGCGCCCCTACATTTCCATATTCACCTGTACCTCTCACTGTGAACCGACTCTGCTACACTCTGGCCCCGTGAATCCACTTGCCGCACAACATGCCGAATGGCTGCTCGAGTCTGGCGTAGCTGGTACGTGTACCTCCCACGGTGCAGAGAACAACCTCTACAAGATGGGCCTGCTCCTCGAGCACGACGAGAACAACACGTTCGGCATGGAGGACCTCCTGACCGGGGTAACCTTCGAAGAGGCCTACGAGGCTGTCACGCACCAGCTCGGCAACCCGCCGGACATGGAAGAGACCCCGGGACGCGGTTGCATAGACCCGTCGCGCACGGCCACAGGCCTCCTCGAAGCGGGAGAGCGCATAGGAAACGTCGCCAGGTCGGGTGGTCGGCTCATCTTCGCCACGGGGCATCCGGGGGCCATGATCCTGTACTATCTGGGTCTCGTCCGGTGGGCAGAAGAGCTCGGAGGCACTGTGGTAACCGCCGCCCCGCGCGGACGCCACCAGAAAGGTATATCCCTCGACTGGGCTGACCGGGTGGGAGCCCTCGGCGACGGCGCCAGCCTGTTCCACACCCACGATCCCGACCCCATGCGCGATGTGCTCGGCCAGTCGGGACCCCTCGACCTCGTGGTTGCCGACCACGGTTTCGCAGGGGCGGCCATAGCCGCCGGCGTCCCCACGGTAGTGGTGATGGACACCAACGATCCAGCCTTCGCCGTGGTCGCCGCCCGCGGTGCCGACGTGACGGTCGTGCCCATGGACGACAACCGTCCCCTGAACTCCTACGCCGCAGCCCTCGAAGTGCTAAAGGGCGGCTCCTGACTCCCTGCCCTCTTCCACCACCCGGGCGTTACCCGAAACGGAAGAACTCGAGCAGAGCAAAGCAACAGGCGTATTTTCTGTAGCCTGAAACCTGTAACCTTCTAACCCCTCCCTGGCAAGCATCTAGCGGGAAGTGGGTGGTTCCAGGGCGCTGTCCCTCTCCAGGGCGTAACTCACGGCCTCTTCTGGGGTCATAGCCCTGCCCTCTCTTGCCGCCTTCTCCCACGCTTGCTCTCCGAGCCTCTGCCGGGCGGAGGCAAGTTGCCGGTCGTAGAGCGTGCGGTCGGTGGCGTGGGGGTAGGATATTATCTCTATCGTCTCCAGGAGGGCCCCTGCCGCGCCCCAGAGTCTGGCCGCCCGGTCCAGCTCGTTCTCCTCGACGGAGATCTCCGCGAGAGCCTCCAGGTAGTAGGCCACGTTGGACTTGTCGCCGACCTCGGCGGAGAGGACCAGGCCTTCCTCGAAGAGCCGCGCCGCCGGACCGAGGTCGCCGTCCGACCTGGCCGTGGTTGCCAGCGTCGGAAGCGCCCCCGTGATCAGCTCCCTGGCTCCCACCTCCCTGGCGAGCGAGAGGGCCCGCTCGGCCAGAAGACGGGCGCGTGCTCCTTCACCCAGCCTCAGCGCCACGGTGGCCGAGAAACCGAACATGGCGCTGGCTGGCCACGGGTCTCCCATCTCCAGCCTTCGCTGCCCGGACTCCTCCATCAACGCGAGACCCTCTTCGTAGCGGCCCTGGCCCACGGCGATGAGCCCCGCGGTCCCCGATGCGTAGTAGTAGCCTATGTTGTCGCCCAGGCCCTCATATATTCTCATGCTCTCTTCGATCATCCCCTGCGTGGACTCGATGTCGCCGAGGGCCTGTCCGAGCGTGGCCGCGACGAACAGGAGCGTCGCCCGGGAAGACTCGGACATGTTAGATTCGCTAGCGAGCGCCTCCTCCATCCAGCCGCGGCCCTCGCTCAAGTGCCCGCTCAACCACCAGTACGTCCATGAGGTCCAGGACGCGCGCGCGATCTCCTGCGCCCCCCCGTTCTCGGTAGAGAACCGTAGCGCGACGCGCAGGTTGCCAAGCTCGGCCTCCATCTGCCGGAGAAGGGAGGCCTGATCCCGCCCCCTCAGCCCCGGGCCTGATTCTTCCATGAAGCGCAGGTAGAACGAGGCATGACGACGCCTCATCGCCGCTTCCTCCCCGCAATCCCCCAGCTTCTCGAGGGCGTACTGCCGCACCGGCTCGAGCATGCCGTAGCGTACGGTACCGTCGGCCATCCCCTCCGCCTCGACGAGAGATTGCTCGATCAGGTTACCGAGAAAGGCGAACACGTCTTCGGCCTCGACCAGGCCGTCCGCCCCCACGCTCTCGGCTGCCTCCAGCGTCCATCCGCCAACGAAGACCGAGAGCCTCCTGAAGAGCTCCTTCTCGGGGGCGTGCAACAGGTCGTGGCTCCAGTCGAGGGTGCTGCGCATCGTGCGCTGGCGCTCCGGAAGGTCCCTCGCCCCCCCGGCCTCCAGCGCTCTGTCCAGCCTGGAGAGGAGCGCCGTAGGCCCCAGAAATCTGGCCCTCGCCGCCGCGAGCTCAAGCGCTAGCGGTAGGCCGTCGAGGCGCCAGCAGATCGCGGCTACGGCCGCGGCGTTGACCTCCGTGAGATCGAAGGATGGAGACGCGGCTCTCGCCCTATCTACGAAGAGCCCGACCGCTGGG
>DASUPX010000332.1:0-3208 GCA_036280905.1 Rubrobacter sp.
TTCTCGCCGGAACTGTGGTTCGAGCAGGCATCGGATCTCGGCACGGGGGCGTCGTCGCAGTACCTGAGCCGGGAGGGCAGCATCGCCGACAGAACGAACCGACTGTTCGACGTGGTCAGGAACGAGAAGTCGGGCTTGCCTTTCACCAACGCCGAGGTAGCGCGCATGAGCCTTGGCGACCTCAAGGAGGAGCACGTCGAGCAGATCAGGGCGGGTACCCTCACCAACCCCTCCATGAACCAGGTGGTCGCCCTCGCCGAGGTCTTCGGCGTGCATCCCTCGTACTTTCTCGACGCGACCAGGAAGCCGCCCCTGCTGGATGAAGATGCGATGCGTATTCTCCAGGACGAGACGGTCAGCGCGATCGCCCACAAGAGCCTGAACCTGCCAGGACGCGAGCGGCAGATGATCCTCAACATCATCCAGCAGTTCGAAGACACACAGGAGGCCGGTGGTGGCGGCTGAAGCCCCGGGGCCCGGCCTCGTAACGGCGGTACGCGCGGAGGTCTGCTCGCTCTGGAACCATCTCCGGTACGGCACCGGCGCCCGGGCTCATGGACGGAGGCCGTTGCTCACGGCCGCGGAGTTTCAGGATGAATTGGCCGTCCTGGGGTTATCGGGCAGGAGTTTCGTGCCCAAGGATTACGCCGATGCCCTCGGCGATTATCTGGGCATATCTATCAACATCCACGTAATCCCCGACGACTGGTACCCGGAGCTCTCGCGCCGGCTAGCGATCTCGGGACGACTTGGAGAGCTACGATATTCGGAGCAGTTGACGCTGGCCGCAATTTTCGTGCCGGGGAGCCTACCTCCGCTTGTCTCGACCCTGACGATCCTTCATGAGCTCGGACACCTGGCCGCGGGTGACGTCCTGATCGTGCCCTCCCAGGAATCGGGTGGGCCGCAAGATCAGCCTGCCGGGGGATCTACCTACATCACCACTTCTGTCCGTAGGGGCAAGAAGCTCGCCAGAGGGCTCCCGTTCGCGGAGGAGTCCCTCCGGGAGCGCGAGGCAAACATGCGGGCATCCTACGCTCTCTTCGCCGGGTGTCTGGGTAGCGACAGTCCGTATGCCGATGCCATGTTCAGCGTGTTATGAGCGCCGTTCAACACCAGGCTCTCGTCCTCGGCGCGCTGAGTTTCGTGGCCTTCGCGTTCTTCGCGTGCGTCGCTCTCTCATCCAGGAGAACCAGGTTCAGCGTCTTTGCGGCTTGTAACCTTCTCTTCGCGACCCTGGTGTTCTGCGGCGTAGCCGCGTTCGACCTCTCCCACGAGCGCACGGAGGTGGTGGTGGCCCTCATGACCGAGCTGCCCGTCGTGCTTATCGTGGCCTGGGTATGCGTGGCCCTCGCCGGGCGGTTGCCCCACCTTTCTGGCACGCTCCCGCTGGAGCCCGCCGCGCGCAGCGCCGGGTTGCGGAAGCTCCTCAGGTCCGCGCCGTTCGCCCTGTTGTTCTTCGTGGGTGTCGCCTGCGTCGTGGGCATGGTCTTCCCGTCGCCAGCCATTCGTGTCTACGCGACGGCGCCCATAGAGTTCTTCGTGATGAAGAGCCTTATCATGGTGCCTGAAGCGTTCTACGCGGGCCTCGCGGCGCTCGTCTTCGGCGTCATGGCCGGACGCTCGTCGATACCCAAACGGCGTCTCTTCTACAAGACCCTGGCCTTCTCGTCGGGCATGGCGGTCATCGCCCTTATCGCGTTGGTGTCGATCGTCTTCGCGGGCGTGCGGGTGTGGGTCTCCGACCAGAACCGCACAGCCATCCTGAAGATGCTCAACACCTTCGAAGCGTGCCTGGCCATCTCGTGCATCGCCGTCTTCGCCCTCGGCCTCTCCCTGCGGTACACGCCCGCCGTGGCCGGGCCTCTGCTACAGCGGCTCCAGACGGGGTGGCTCCATGCTCAGGAACAATTCGAGTCGCTGGAATGGCGCGCCGTCAGCACCGGCGCGGCGCAGCGGTTGAGGGATGCGTCCGGTACCGTAGCCTTGGCGTGCCGCTTTCAGAACGTACCCGAGCCAGAGATCGAGAAAGCCCTGGCCACGATAAGGCTGGTCGCCGTCATGAAAGATCCCTCCAGTGAGACACAACATATTACGCCCGAGGCGGCACGCAAACTCTACGAGCTTCAGGAGGAGATCCTGGGCGACGACGTGCTGGCCTCCAGGATCAGCTGGGCGGCGGGCCTGAGGTCCCGTGCCAGGGAGCCACAGACCGTAAAGTCCGCGCCGCTGCACGACGCGATCCGGGCGGCCCTCGACCTGATCGACGACCAAGACAACGAGGTCCGCATGGAGACCAGACCACCCTGGTACTGGATCGCCGCCGTAAGCGCGGCGGATGCGAAGATCATTGATCCCCCCACCGCCGAGTCGTTACGGTCCGCTGAACACGAGGGATACCGTGCTGCCGCGGACGCGTACCACGCAGCAAAATCATCCAGGCAAACCCTGCTTGGAGACTACCCGGAACGGAGGTCCACATACGATAAGCCGCGAACGAAAGCAACAGAGTCCAGGGGAGGCGAAGGCCTCACAGTCGAACCAGCATCTCGGGGAGAGGAGTAGGTTTGAAGAACGAAGACACAAGGAGCCAGCAGACGGGTAGCCACGGTGGGCCTTCCGGCCGTTCTGGCTTGTTGGCAATGGTCAGGAACCGAACCGAGAGCGAGCATGATGCCTCGTCGTCCGCGACCGACCTGACGCTCTCCGCGGCCGGTCTCGGACAGGCGCCTTACGTGGCCGTGGGCAGCGGCATCGTAGTAGTCCAGCGCAACTGCCACCACGGCTGGAACTGCTGACTTTCGGGCAGGGGATCGGGACCCTGGTGGCTGGCGGGTTCTGGGACCGGGAGCGTGTGATAGATGGATAGCGTTAGGTAGAGTATGTTGAGCGCCAGAGGCATAGGTGAAGAGGCCGAAGGGGCCGTCCTGGCCCTGCCTCTGCCGCACGGACCGGTTTTCGAGGCCTTCTATTCGTACGTGGTGGTTGACGAACCCGCCGTCCATTTGATGCCCCTGCACTTTCTTCCCGACTCTTTGCGGGAACGAGTCGGCGAAGGACAGCTGCGAGAACTGGCCGTGGCGGCCAAGCTCGAGTACGCACGCAATCGGTGGCTCGACGAGTTGGCCGACAAGCCATCCTACGCGTACGGATTGTCGGCGGAGCACCGCCTGAACGAGGCGCTGCTCGGCCTCATACGTTCCAGGTA
>DASUPX010000333.1:0-5177 GCA_036280905.1 Rubrobacter sp.
ACCCCCCGTAGGTGTCCACGATGATCTTGCGCCCCGTGAGGCCCGTGTCGCCCTGGGGTCCACCCGTCACGAACCTTCCCGTGGGGTTTACCAGTACCTCCGCCGTTGCGGGGTCGAACAGGTCCCGGGGCATCACGGGCAGGATGACCGTCTCCATGAGGTCGTCCCTGATGGTTGCTTCGGCCCCCGCGCGGTGCTGGGCGGAGATAAGCACCTTCTCCACCGCCACCGGCCTGTCGCCCTCGTAGCGTACGGTCACCTGGCTCTTGCCATCCGGCCTCAGGTAGTCGAGGGCATGGCTCTTTCGAACCTCCGAGAGGCGGCGCGTCAGGGCGTGAGCCAGGGTAATGGGGAGCGGCATCAGCTCGGGCGTCTCCTCGCAGGCGTAGCCGAACATCATGCCCTGGTCGCCGGCGCCGATCTCGTCCAGGGTCTCGTCGTCGTTCCTGATCTCCAGCGCCCGGTCTACCCCGACGGCGATATCGTCGGACTGGGGATCTATGGAGACGATCACGCCGCAGGTGGCGGCATCGAAGCCGAACTTGGCCCTGGTGTAGCCGATCTCCGCTATCTTCTCGCGCACCAGGGTCGGGATGTCCACGTAGGTCGAGGTGGTGATCTCACCAGCCACGACTACAAGCCCGGTGGTGACGAGCGTTTCGCAGGCCACCCGGCTCATCGGGTCGTCGGCGAGCGCGGCGTCGAGGATGGCGTCGGAGATCTGGTCCGCGATCTTGTCCGGATGGCCCTCAGTAACGGATTCGGAGGTAAAGAGGTGCGAGGTCCTGAGCTTCTGGTCGTCTGCCGCGTTCCAGGTGGTCGGTTCGGCCGCTCTCTCCACCATCGCTACCTCTGCCTTTCCATCTCGTTCATCATGGTGTCCAAAATGATGCCGGCTACGGCCGACTTGGAGGCCCTCGGCACGAAATGCTCCTCCTCGCGGCCCACGACGTAGACCTCGTTCTCGTCCGCGCCGAACCCGACACCCTCCCCAGAGATGTCGTTGCCGACCACGAGGTCGGCCCCCTTGCGTCCGAGCTTGTCCCGCGCGTCCTCCAGGGCGTCCCCGTGCGTCGCCGCGAATCCTACCACAAAGAGGCCAGGGTACCGCCCGGAGACGGAAGCTAGAATGTCGTCGGTCGGAACGAGCTCCAGGCTCATGGTCTCCGAGCCGCGCCGGATCTTCTCCCTTACCGGCGAGGCAGGGGTGAAGTCCGAGACCGCCGCGGCCATGACGAGCGCGTCCGCCCTCGCGGCGAGCTCCACGACGGCATCCCGCAGCTCTCCCGCCGACTCCACGGCTCGGGTCTCCGTGCCGGGCTCGACCATCTCCACGTTGGCGGACACCACGGTAACGTCCGCGCCGCGACGCACCGCCTCGCGGGCGACTGCCAGCCCCATCTTTCCAGAAGAACGGTTTCCTACGAAGCGCACGCTGTCGATGGGCTCCCTGGTGCCGCCCGCCGTGACCAGCAAGCGCATCCCCTGCATGGGCCCGTCGAGGCCGCCCAGGAGCCCGGCGACGATGCTACCCGGATCGGCCATACCTGCGCCGGATCCTTCAACGATGCGGTGGCCGTCCGCGCGCAGGAGATCGAGGTTCTCACGGACCGCCGGGTGCTCCGCCGTACCGGCGTCGAGGTCGGGGGCGATCACGCCCAGGGCTCCGGCTCCGCGGTCGAGGCCGCGGGCCAGCCGGGCCACGGTCTCGGATGTCGCCGGGGCGTAGAGCGTCGCCTCGGGGGTCTCCGATGGTTCGTCCACCAGGGCCGCATCGCCGAAGGCGGCGGGGCCGACGAAGTGGCGGGCCCGCGGGCCAAGGATGACCTCCACCTGCTGGCCCGCCTCGGCGAGCTTACGGACGACCGCGGGTATCGCCAGCGCCCCAGGGGCGGCTCCGACGGAGATCAGGATCAAGGATACGTGAGGCTCTGGCCCTTCTAGGCCACGCCCTCGTCTTCAGGGGCGCCGGTGTCGACATCGGATGCCTGCGGGACGCCGCCACCGCTGGGCGGGCTGACGAAGTCGTCCCCGCCGGCCGCACCGGCCTCCTCATCCAACTCTTCCACGGGCTGCCTGAACGAGACGTCCAGCTTGTCCTGGCGTAACTCCTCGATGGCGATGGTCAGGGGATGCTGGGAACGGGTGTGGACCTGTGGTCCGGGAATACCGAGGGCGTCGTTCAGCCCAAGGGTAGAGGTGTACTCGTTGATCTGGCGCGCCCGCTTGGCGCTTGCCACGGCCAGGCCGTAACGTGAGTCCACCTTACCCAACAGCTCATCTACCTTGAGATCATTAAGCACCGTTGCCTCCTCTTACTATCGATTCCATGGTTTCTATCATGTCGTAGCGGGCCTGTGTGCGGTCGGCGTTTACGATCTCGTGATCGAACTCGTCCGTGGCCGCAACCTCGCCGATGGCGGTGGCGAGCCGGCTCTCCATAGCCTCCTCGGATTCTGTGGCCCTCCCGGTGAGCCTGCGGCGGGTCTCTTCCAGGGATGGTGCCCTGACGAAGACCATCACGGCGTCAGGACGCTTGGTCTTTACCTGCCTCGCGCCCTGGAGCTCTATCTCCAGGATCACGGACTTGCCTTCGCCCAGGAGCTCCTCGACCTTCTGTTCGGGCGTCCCGTAGAGGTTACCAGAATACTCGGCCCACTCCAGGAACCTGCCCTCCCCGATCCAACGCTCGAACTCCCCCCGCGAGAGGAAGACGTAGTCCCTGCCGTTCTCCTCGCCGGGGCGGGGGTTGCGCGTCGTCGCCGAGACAGAGTAAGCGAGCTCCGGAACGGCCTCCAGTGAGGCCCTGATCAAAGTCGATTTCCCGGCTCCGGAGGGACCGGAGACGACGATTAACCTTCCTCGCACCCTAGAGCCCTGATGAGACGGTCCCTCTGCCCGTGCGTGAGGCCTACGAGCGTCTTGGAGCGGCTGATGCCGGCATCCCTCATGACGCGCGTAACCTTGATGCGACCCATGCCCTTGACCGCGAGAAGCATCTCCTCGACCTTGGCGCCCTTGAGCTCCTCGGAAGGATCCATGAGCAGGTCGTAGATCGCGAGGCTGCCGCTCTTGAGATCCCGCTTGGTCCCGGCCCGGGCAAAGCGCACCCTGTTGGCTTCTTCGAGCGCGTTCCTGCGCTCGTCCACGGTCCGTTCTGGAGCCCTTCGCAACATCAACGATTTAGTATACATCGCCGCAAGCAACCCGGCCAATGCCCGGCCCACCGCTTTCTGACGCTGTTGCGAAGCTCATACCGGGTTCTGCTCGCACCTGTGCGCTACACGGGCTCTCACGCCTTGCCGCCGTTCAGGGAATGTTGCCCCTGACGTCTCACTGTCCGGCGTCGCAGCCGTCGAGCCGGTAATCCGTGTCGTCGCGGTCCTGGCTCGTTGCGTCGTATCCGCTAGACGTCCGTGCCACCGACCACCGTGGGCCTGACACCGCGCAGGGCGCCTGTGAGCCGGGCGGCTCCCTGGCCACGCGCTACCAGGTACTCGGCGAACTCGGCGAGAATGTCGTGCGGATCCCGCACGAAACTGGTCGTGCCCACCTGGACCGCCGTGGCTCCAGCGAGCATAAACTCGGCCACGTCCGTCCCGCTCGCCACCCCCCCACTACCCACGACGGGTACGTTCACCGCGCCCGCGACGTCGTACACGGCCCGGAGCGCCACGGGCTTTATGGCGGGTCCGGACAGGCCACCTCGCACCAGGATCTTCTGCGCCTGGACGTCGATGGTTAGAGCCGGGAGGGTGTTGATAACGGTCAGGCCGTCCGCGCCGGCTGATTCGGCGGCCCGGGCGTTCTCCACAACGCCCTCGTTGGTCAGTTTGGCCAGCATGGGCTTATCCGGTAGCGCGGCGCGGCACGCCCCGACCACGTCCTCGACGGAGGCCGGGCCGGCACAGAACGCCAGTCCCCCACACTCCACGTTCGGGCACGAGAGGTTGAGCTCGACGGCGGAGATGCGATCGTCGTCTCCGATTCGCTCGCAGAGCGAGGCAAACTCGGCGGTTGTATCTCCCGCGACTGAGACGAAGATGGGGATCCCGAGGTCGAACGCGTCCAGGCCCTGCAGGAAGCGCTCCACGCCGGGGTTCTGAAGCCCGATGGAGTTGACCATCCCCGCGGGAGTCTCGGCGACCCTCGGCGGCGGGTTACCGGCCCTCTCCACGGGCGTCGTGGTCTTCGGCAACATGGCCCCGTAGACGCCTTCTACCTCGCCGAGGGCCTCCCTGGAGAGCGTGCCGGAGGCTGGAATGAGGGGCGTCTGGAGCGGGATGCCGCAGAGCTCTACCGAAAGGTCTAAATCTTTATCGTGCCTCACCAAGCCACGGCCTCAGCGTCGAAGACGGGTCCCTCGATGCACGACCGGACGTAGCCACGCCCGTGTACGGGCACGACGCAGCCGTTGCACGAGCCGTTCCCGCAGCCCATCCTCTCCTCCACGGAGAGTTGGCAGAGCACGTTCTCGTCTGCGGCGGCGAGCTTGACGGCGGCGAGCATTGGGTTAGGACCACAGGAGTAGATGGCATCATAGTCGCCCAGCTCCACGCCGGTGTCGAGGACCGTGCCTTGATGACCGACGGAGCCATCCACCGTCGCAACCCGGGCACCGGGGAACTCTCCGGCGACTACAGAACATCCCGCATCCGCGAATCCGAGAAACACATCGTGTGTCACGCCCCTCGCCTCCAGGTGACGGCCAAGTATCTGTAGCGGCGCGACGCCTATGCCGCCCCCAAGCAGCGCTGCCCGAGCTGGGGCCGGATCCACCGCGAACCCTTTGCCCAGTGGTGGGGTGACCTCGATGGTCGACGCCGCGTCCAGAAGCGCTGTGCCGCGGCCCCTTACCTCGAAGAGTAGGCTGGCTGTCTCCCCGTCGTGGTCGTAGTACGAGAACGGCCTAGCCAGGAAAGGGTCGAGGGTGATTGGGAACCCGGCGGCCCGCGCCATCACGAACTGGCCGGGGGCGACTATTCCCTCCCAGGGGTAGCGCAGCAGGGTGTAGCTGCCAAGCTCTCTTCGCTCCTCCACGTTTACCTTGTAGAACTTCATGCACGCGCCGCGTAGAGGCCCTGAAGCGAGTTGACACGCTTCGTTCCGCCACGCACCCTGGCCTCGATTCCCTGAACGGCGGCTGCCGCGCCGGCGAGGGTGGTGATGCAGGGGAC
>DASUPX010000334.1:0-18531 GCA_036280905.1 Rubrobacter sp.
TGTCTCCTTCGTAGGAGGCGAGGCCGAAGGGCTCGACTCCTCCCCTTCCGGGTAGCTGAAGGAGGAACAGACCGAACTTCGTGTTCGGGGGCAGGTTCTCTACCTCCACCACCATGACCTCCACCGGCCCGAGGGAGCGAATCGTAACGTCGCCGCGTGTGCCTTCGAGGCATCCGCTGGGGGGTGCCTCGGGGCGCACGATCCTGAAGCTGCCTCCCTGGCTCTGCGCCATCGCGGTCCCGGCGAGGATGAGCCCCAGCGCCAGGATCAACCCCATAACGAGCAGCGCGCGTCTAGTTATTGGATTCATCTGGTCTCCTATCTAGGTAGACACTCCTGCAAAACGCTGATACTGCTGTGCGCTTCATCTTCTTCGGCGCTCTCCTTTCCCCATCGTATCGCCCCATCGTACATGTTGCATACTTTGTTTCAAGATACTTTGCGTTTGCGCAGAGGATGGCGTTCGTCCCGGCATTGACCCGCCGGATGGTACCCCGGGTCTCCTGCTCGTTTCATCCATCCTCCCCTTTCTCGTAGCCTATCGGCTGGTTTACCGGGATCGGACCGTCTGAAGCCCCGGCCTCACGGGACGGTGGTGACGGTACTGTTCCTGGAGAACTCGGAGGTATCGCCGGTAAGGACGTTCGTCGCGGTCGCGGTCACCGTTTGCCCTGATGTCGGAGAGCTACTAACGCAGGAGAAGTTCACGCGCCCGTTGGCGTTGGTCGAGGCGACCGTCGTTTCCAGAAGGAGCAGACCCTCACCGTGACCCGAGCCGTGCGTCCCGTCCGTCAGGAAGCATTGGACAGCGAAATCCTGGCCGGGGTTGCTCCTGAGCTCACCGGAGATGGTCGTATCGCCTGTCGCGGAGTCCCTCGTGGCCGAGAGTAGACGGGGGAAGTTCTGCAGGCCGTTTGCACCGGAGTCGACATCTCCGGGGTCGTTCTGGGTCACGCCATCGTTGCCGAGGTCTATGCCTTGCTCGCCGTTCTCGTAGATAGAGTTGGAGAGGATCTGGTTGCCCTCCTGGTAATCAAGCAAGATCGATACCCCGTCATCGCCGTTGTGGGCGATGCGGTTGCCCGCACCTTCGGCCGTCCCCCCGACCACGGCGAAGTCCGACCCGAAGAGGGTTACGCCGTCTTCGGCGTTGCCCAGGTTACCGCTCCCGTCGGCCGTGGTGCCGATGAAGTTGCCTTCGATCCAGTTATCCTTCGCGTCGGCAAAGATCTCGACGCCGCTCGACTCGTTGCCGGAGATAACGTTGCGCTTCCCCGCCACCGTTCCACCGATCGTGTTGTCTTCTGCCGCATAGACCAGTACGCCGACCCCGTCGTTGCCCAGGTCGCCGGTTCCGTCTGCCGTGGTGCCCACGTGGTTACCTTCGACCCTGTTCCCGGTAGCATCGCTGAAAATGCTGATCCCCTCATCACCATTTCCGGAGATGACGTTGCGCCTCCCAGGCCGGGGTCCCCCGATCGTGTTGTTGTTCGCCCCCTGAGCGATTAGCACACCATCCTCTACGTTCCCCCTGTCGGCCGTCCCATCGGCGTTCGTGCCTATAAAGTTGCCCTCGATCCTGTTGCCCGTGACCTCGTCGCTGCCGATTCCCGAGATGTGGACGCCGTAATCGTCGAATTTCTTGATCACCAACCCCTTGATCACGCTGTCGGCCGCCCTGATCACGATCCCGCTCACCTCCCCGATCCCGCTCGGGTCGGTCTCCGTGCCCGTCCCGTCGAGTTGCACCTTGAGGTCCGCGTCGTTGCCCTCTTCCAGCGTGTTGGGTCTCGCTCCCGGCTGGCTGTAGCCGTTTACGATGACGGTATCGGTTATGGGGGGAAGCGGTACATCGGGAGAGATGGTCTTGACCCCCGTGTCGCTACCGATGTCGAAGTCGATGGTGTCGTCCCCGTCTGTGTCGTTTGCCTCCTCTATGGCGGCCCTGAGGGTGCACTGATCGCCCGAATCGTTCGAAGCGTCACACCTGGCGTTGCTGAGGTTGATGTCCCCCTCGTCGCCGGGTCTCGTGACGGTAAAGGTGGTCGCGGCCCAGGCTGGGGTGGGCTGGAGCGCCAGTAGCATCATCGTCCCGAGCGCCGCGAGAGCGAGCAGCGCCATCCACGCGGTCCTGCCACTCGTCGAAGCTTTCTCTCGTCCGTCTTGTCTCTTATACAACACGAGCGACATTTGATCTCCTTGAAGCAGATAGAAGGACGAGCGTCCCCCGGAGGAGGCATTTCGATCGGTATTCACCGGGTTACCCCTGGCGAGAGCGGCACCACGGGGATGCGTCTTCCGGCGGCGCGGTACCATCTCCCCGGGTTCGTCCTGATGGAGACCCTCGTACACGTCACGTAGAGGCAGCCGCGCATAACAGAGCCTCTAATTTCCGCCGCCCGGCCCGCCAAAAAGTACCGACACTCCCCTTGTAATGCCAGCCTCCATCGGGGATCGCGCCGCGCCAGAATCGTGGTCTGGCCGTGTCCTTCGTGGAGAAGTGGCGTCGCTGGCCTCCTCCGTGGCCACCGCATTACGCGAACGCCGCCGAAGCAGCCGGCCGATGAGCGGAATCCCCGAGCCGATGCCGGGCGAGTCTCCGCGCGTGGGCACACCAGCGGATCGGTAGTTCGCGGCCTGATCTGTTTGTGTTGCCTGCGTCATCAGTCAACCATCCTTTCGGTACTCGTCTCCTGAACCTGATCCCTGGCGCGTCGCGAAGCCCTCGCGTTGCCCCCACCTGTCCCTGCGAGGGGAACTTCGGGCACCACGCAGAACACCATCGTTCTGCCCAGCCACATAACCTTGCCGAGGATGATTCTCGTCACCTTTCACCGTTCCTCTCCAGAAGCGCGACATGAGGGTTCGGGACATGCTCATCCAGCCTCAGAAAGACTGCTGGGCGCAAACCGCGTAGGCGTACACTGACCAGTCGGCGTTGGTCGGGTTCTCCTCGTAAGCGATCACTTCTACGTTCGTAAGTTCGGGTACTACGGCGTTGGCCACGACGTTGGTCTCCTGGTTCCCGCCATTGCCGACCGTGCCGCCGACTATGTAGTAGCCGGTTCCCACGACCACCTTTCCCGACGGGCAATACGCGGTTGCGCTCTTGGGCGAGACCGAGTTGGAATCGCTCTCGACGAAGACCCGCGATCGGCCGTTCACCCCGATTTCGTCCGCGTTCAAGCCGTCCACCATGCCGGCATTGGCGGCGCGATCCGCCCTTGCGGCGTGGGTTGCGTCGTCGGCCTTGGCGGCCTGATCCGCCCGATCCGCGAAGGTTGCGCCGGCGGCTTTGTCGGCGAAGTCAGCGTGGTCCGCGTCGGAGGCCTTCTCGTTGGCTCCCAGGAAAGAGCTCTCGCTCTTGCCGTCGACCTCGTCCACGTTGAGACCCACCACCTTGGTGTCTGAGTCGACCTTCATGGGCGCGTGGCCTGGCTCGACCCGCAGATCCAGGGCCGTCGCCGAGGCCCCGTCGTTGCCGTTGTCTATACGGAGAAGGGCGTCGTTCGTGCCGCCCACCAACCTGCTCAAGGCGTCAACGGTATTGGTCCTGCCCAGGTCGAAAGTCGCTCCCACACCCGTGCCGGCCAGAGCGCTCGTCGTCACCCCCAACACCAACGCCAGAAAGACCACCAACCCCATCACCGTGGCCGTTCCCCTGCCCACCCATAAGACCCTGGAGAACAATTTCTTCGCCGTCTCCATCTGTACCAGAACTCCTTCCACCTCGAAGTTCAGAGTCAGGAACCAGGACCTGTTTGATGAACGGACCCCAACTCCTGATTCCTCAGGCTGCCGACATCTCGCGCTTGCCCGTGCGGCGCCTGGCCTCCTCGAACACGCTTCTCGGGTCCTGGAGCCAGGAGAGATGGTCCAGGTGTCCGCACCGCGGGCACTCCAGCGCCTCTCGTCCATCATCGTCGGAGACCAGGTTCCTGTCCTCGAGCTCGCCCGTCCGGCCGCAGTAGCAGGTCTCCAGCATCGCCTTTCGCCTCCTTCGGCCCTTCGCGGGGCCGCGTGCTTACCGTCGCAGACCATCATGCGCCGGCCGGACGTTGCCTACATCGTGAAAACTACGCAATGGGACGCTGATACGTAGAATAGGTACTCTTACCTATGAGGTAGGAACCAGGAATCGGGGCCCGTAACCGACGGGTTCATAACTCCTGATTCCTACTTCAGGATTCCCCTCTCGGTGGCCTCGTGGGTGGCCGCGGTTCTGGATCTGACGCCGAGCTTGCGGTAGACGCTGCTCAGGTGTTGTCCTACGGTCCTGGGGCTGAGGTAGAGCCTCTGCGCCACCTCCTGGTCGGTGAGCCCCTCGGCGACCAGCCCGAGCACCTCGGTCTCGCGGGCGCTCAATACGCCCTGCGAGGCGAGAGTTGGCGGGGCGACGTCCGGCTCGAGCGCCAGGGAGACGGCCGCTTCCAGCTTCATCGACCTGCCTTCGGCCCGCAGCAACGAGAACTCCCCATCGCCGACCCTGGTACGGACGGCGGCCAGGGCGCGGTCGTACTCGGGGTTTTCGCAGGGCGGAACGGGGACGCCGGTGCTCTCTCTGAGCGCTTCCGCCGCGCCGAACAGCCGCGCCGAGCGCCCGAAGTGCTTGCTCGCGGCGGCCGCTTCGGCGAGGGCCTCAAGCACGCTGGCCACACGCCCCAGGTCGCCGAGATCCTCGTGTACGGCGAGGCTCTCCCGGAGATACCAACCCGCCTGTTCGAGGTCGCCCCTGTGGTAGGCAACCATCCCCAGCTGGTTGAGAGCCCAGCCGACACCCTCCCTGTAGCCACCCTCCCTGGAGATGGCGAGGCTCTCATCTAGCAAGGTTTCCGCACGGTCGTAGTCTTCCTCGTAGAGCGCGACGGACCCCAGGTTCAAGAGGGAAGAGAGGATCCCCGCCGCGTCGCCGGAGTCGCGGGTCATGTCCAGCGCCCTCGCGCTCAGATCCCCGGCCCGCTCGTTCTCCCCGTTTAGCCAGGCGGCGAGGCCGAGATAGTACAGCGACTCAGCGATGCCGTGCTCGTCTTCGAGCTCGCGCCACAGGGCGAGGCTCTCCTCGTGCAGCTTTCTGGCACGTCCGTAATCTCCCTGCTCGCGCGCGACACCACCAAGCACATCCTTCACGCTGGCCACCCCGCACCGATCGGCCAGATCTTTGTACAGGGAGAGGCTGTGTCCCAGGTGCTCCCCGGCCCCGGTGTAGTCGCACTGCAAGAAAGCCAGGAGCCCGGCTCCCCTCAGCGCCCCAGCCCGCAGCGAGGTGGGATCCCCGCTCGTCGCGAGCGCGTCTTCGAGCCATGCACGCCCCGTCTCGTAGTAGCCACGCGCGTGGCAGAACCCCCACAACGCGCTCGCCAGCCGCAGGCCCGCCTCCGTATCTTCGGCCGTCCGGAACCAGGACATAGCCGCCCTGAGGTTGCCAACCTCCGCGTCCAGACGATCTATCCACGCGCCCTGATCCGGCCCAGAGAGAGCGGGTTCGGCCCGCTCGGCCAGCCGCAGGTAGAAGCCCGCGTGCCTGCTGCGCACGGACCTCTCCTCCCCCGAACCCTCGAGTTTCCTCGAGGCGTACTGCCCCACCGACTCGAGCATACGGTAACGTGCGTTCTCGCCACGCGTCTCTACGAGAACCAGCGACTTGTCCACCAGCCTGCCGAGGAGCTCGAGGACCTCACCCCGCTCCACGCCGCCTTCGGAACATACCTCCTCCGCGGCCTCCAGGGTAAAGCCGTTCGAGAACGCCGAGATCCTGCGGAACAACGCACGCTCTCTCTCCGAGAGCAGCTCGTGGCCCCAGTCCATGGTCGCCAGGAGGGTTCTCTGACGGGGCAGGGCGACCCGGCTTCCGTCCGTGAGCAACAGGAAACGGTCGTCGAGGCGGGCGGCGATCTGGGACGCCGAGAGTACCCGGACCTTGACCGCCGCCAGCTCTATGGCGAGCGGTATGCCGTCGAGCCGCTGGCAGATGCGCGCCACGGCGGGGGCGTTGTGTTCGTCCAGTTGGAAGCCCGGAACCGCGGCCGCGGCGCGCTCCACGAACAGACGGACGGCCTCGTGGCGCGTGAGTCGTTCGGGGACGATCTCCTCCCGCACATCCGGAAGCGAGAGGGAGGGAACGAGCCAGGCCCTCTCGCCTGGGATGCGCAGGGCCTCCCTGCTGGTCGCGAGGATCTTGAGCCCGGGGCACGAGCGGAGGAGCTCGTCGGCCAGCCCCGCGCACGCCTCGATAAGGTGCTCGCAGTTGTCCAGAACCAGGAGAGTGGCCCTTGACTCCAGGTAGTCCAGCAGCGCCTCGGCCGGCGAGGCACCGGCCATGCGCAGGCCGAGCGCCCGTGCCACACCCTCGGCCACGAGCTCGGGGTTCGAGAGGGTGGCCAGCTCGACGAAAACGACGCCGTCCTCGAAGTCTTCGGCCAGGTGGGCCGCGGCTTGCAGCGCGAGCCGGGTCTTGCCGCACCCCCCAGGACCGGTTAGCGTCAGCAGCCTGCCCGACGCCAGCATGTGCCCCAGGTAGTCTAGCTCGCGCTCTCGCCCGACGAAGCTGCTGGCCTGCGCCGGCAAGTCGGCCCGCGGGCGGGCTCGTACCCGCCCTTCCCGTAGATCCGTAACCGCCATCTAAGCCTCGCTAACCATATCCAAAGCCGAAGACCCGGAGCCCACGGCCAGCGCACCAGACATACTAGGCTCAGAAAAAGCACCGCACATCACGCAAATGGGTGATCTTTGCGAGCGGTCAGCCATCAGCTTTCAGCTATCGGCTACGAGTTGGAGCCAGCGACGACCCGGCGAAAACGCTACCACTTGCCGAATGGTGTTGCGTTCCACGGCGCAAGAAACGCCCTCAGGTAAGAAGCTGAAGGCTGACCGCTGATAGCCAGGTTTCGAGGGAACCTCGAAACCGCCCTATCTGATCTCGACGAGGCCGTGGCGGGCGGCGAAGAGCAGGGCCTGTATGCGTGAGTGCACGCCGAGCTTGTTCAAGATGTTCATCATGTGGGTGCGTTCTGTGTCGACGCTCATGTGGAGTTTGGCCGCGATCTCCTTGTTGGAGAGCCCTTCGGCCAGGGAGTTCAGGACCTCCCGTTCGCGGGGTGTGATCTGCCCGATGCTCGCGCGCGCTTCGAGTTCTTCCTCGCGGCTCTGGCCGGCGAGCCGCAGAAGCTCGACCAGCTCCTGCTGGGAGATGAGGGGTTCTCCATCGCCGAGGCGCCTCGTGGCGTCCAGTATGTCGTCGACGTCGGCCGACTTGTGAAGGACGCTGGCCGCGCCGGCCTCGATGGCCCTGGCGTGATCTGCCCTGTCCAGGCTCGCCGTGAGGACCAGCGCTGCGAAATCGGGGTTGGCCTCACGCAACTCGGCGATGAGCTCCGTACCGGCGCCGTCGGGTAGGGTGAGGTCTATGACCCCGAGGTCGGCCACCTCGGAGCCGTCCATGACGGCGCGGGCTTCATCTAGCGTCCCGGCCTGGGCGACCACCTGGAAGTCGGGCTGCTGGTCAAAGACGTACGCGAGCGTCTGGCGGAACGAGGCATGGTCCTCTACGAGCAAGATGCTATGCATGTCCTCCCTTTCGCGGACACCGGTACGCCCTCGTAACAGGAATATACCAGCTTTGGCACCTACGGGGGTTCTCTCCGTCACGTGCTCGAGAGCTCTCCGGCCTCCCCGCCGGTCAGGGCGGCGAGGCTCACCCGGAGAAAGACCCTGGTGCCAACGCCCTCCCTGCCCTCGACCTCGAGCTTGCCGCCGAGCGCCGCGACGCGCTCGCGCATCCCAGTCAGGCCCATCCCGAACGCGGTCTGCGGCCCGAAGCCCCCGCCGTCGTCCTCCACCTCCACCAGGATCTCATCTCCCGCCGCACCGAGGGTTACCACCGCGTGTTCGGCGCCGGAGTGGCGCCTGACGTTGGCCAGGGCCTCCTGGACGACGCGCACCACCTCCACGCCCGATTCCCCGGTGATCCCCGCCGGGAACCCGTCGTCCACGATCAGCTCGAACTCGCAACCACCGCCGATCTGGCGGTTCAGCTGGACTATGGAGGCGACGGCGCGGATCACGGAACGCTCCCTGATGCTCTCGAGGCGAAGGTCGTAGATGGCCTCGCGCAGCCCCCCGACGGCCCTCTTCATTGCCTCTACCTGCTGGTCCGCCTCGCGGGCACGATTTGCGCCTTCCGGCATCCTCCTCGAGACCTGCACGGATTGCAGGGCGTAGGTCAGGTCCTGGAGTACCACGTCGTGCAGCTCGCGGGCTATGCGGCGGCGCTCGGCCTCCCTGATCTCGCGCAGGGCCTCCTCGGCCCGCTTTCGCTCGGTGATGTCCTCGACGGTCCCCTCGTAGCCAACGACCTCGCCCTCATCGCCGTAGACGGCGCGGGCGTTGGCCGAGATCCACGCCGGGGTCCCGTCCTTGCGGAGCACCTGCGTCTCGAAACCGCTCACCAGGCCGTCCCTTACCACAACCTTGGTGAACTCCTTCCTGCGTTCCGGCTCGACATATAGCTGGTCCCCGATGCTGGAGATGGCCCCGAGCAATTCCTCCGAAGAATCGTAGCCGAATATGCGGGCCATAGCGGGGTTCGCCGTTATGAACCGCCCCTCGACGGTGGTCTGGAAGATGCCCTCGACGGCGTTCTCGAAGATGGACCGGTACTTCTTCTCGGCCTGCCGGCGCTCCTCCTCGGCCACCCTCTGCTCGGTGATGTCCTGGTGGACGAGCACAACCTCCTGGATGGCGCCGTCGGCGTCCTTTACCGGGTAGATGTAAGCCTGAACCCAGCGGTGGGTAACGTCGCTAACGCTCGGGATGGTGACGCCGGGCTCGTACCTTACGGGCGGCACCGCCGTGGCCTCCCCAGCGAAGGCCTTCCTTATGTAGGGCATCACGCCCTTGTCGACGAGCTGGGGGTCTTGCAACACGTTGTAGCCCGGGATCTGGTCCAGCGTTACGCCCCAGAGCTCTTCCCACGCCCTGTTTACCCTCAGCGTCGTGCCGTCGGGGGAGAAGATCTGGATGCTGAGGGGCGACTGCTCGACCATGAGCCGGAAACGCGTCTCCGACGCCGTGAGCGCCGTCCTGGCCCGGCGCCGCGAGCGGCGCACCTCGGCCTCCCTGAGCTCCCGCTCGATGGCGCTGTTGAGCCTGGCGAGGTTGTCCTTCATGAGGTAGTCCTGGGCGCCCGCCTTCATGGCGGCGACGGCGGCATCCTCGCCGATCTGGCCGCTCACGATGATGAAGGGCAGGTCCACGAAGCCCTTTCGCCTGAGCAGCTCCAGCGCCGCGGACGAGCTGAAGGCCGGCATGGAATGGTCGGAGATGACGAGGTCCCAACCGGCCCCGTCGAGGGCGGCCTCCATATCCTGCGGGGTGTCTACCCGCCGCCAGGCAGGATCGTACCCGCCCTTGCGCAGGCTCCTCAAGAGGAGCAGGGCATCGTCCTCCGAGTCCTCGACGAGCAGGACTCTGAGCTCAACGCCCACTCAAGCACCCGCCCTCGGGGTCGGGCCAGGTCGCTCCCCCGTGTCAGTTTGTGTAACGTCCATCACATCGAGCCCCTATTCTATTGTCGGCGGGGTCTCGCAGCAACTCGAAGCCGGCGACAGAGAACCCCGAAAATCACCCATTTGGGGGATACGCGGGTCTGGCAAGCGTGTCTATCATGACGGTGCCCAAAATCCGTACGCGCGGGGGGACAGAGACCGGAGCGGAAGGAGAAGCGATGCAACGAGACCCCAACCCTGGCGACCAGCAAGGACAGGTTTCATCCGGCCATACCACGGCGCAGACCATGACGCCCCAGGACGAGCGGACCTGGTCCGTGCTGGCACACCTCAGCGTGCTCCTGGTGCTCGTCGGCCTCATGCCCTTCGGGGCACTGCTGATCTGGCTGCTCTACAAGGACCGCTCCGAGAAGGTGCGCTTTCACGCCCTGCAGGCCCTCTGGTATCAGGTGGCCTGGATCGTGATCCTGCTCGTCTACTCCCTGGTCGCGGTCTTGCTCTCCGTGGTGACCTTCGGCCTGGCGATCGTGGTGGTGGTCCCGATCGCGTTCCTTATCGGCCTGGTGCCAATCGTTCACGGCTGCTACGCGGCCTACCAGGTCAACCAGGGCATAGATTACCGCTACCCCTACATAGCGGACAGGATAGGGGGCCGCGCGGCGTAGCCTGAAGGCGGCGGCATGCCAGGTCAAAACACCACGTTTACGAGGGAGCCGCGGACCCCCGGAAGCCTGTCGACGCGCTGGCTCCCGGACAGGATCGGGGTGGGATGAGCGACGACGTCATCCTCCTGGTCGAGGACAACCCCGACGACGAGCTGCTCGCCATGCGCGCGCTCAGAAAGAACAACGTGATGAACGAGGTCGTGGTCGCCCGCAACGGGGTAGAGGCGCTCGACTACCTGTTCGCCAGCGGACCCCACGCCGGCAGAGACCCCTCGTCCATACCGCGCCTGATCCTGCTCGACCTCAAGCTCCCGAAGGTGGACGGCCTGGAAGTCCTAAGGCGCCTGCGCTCCGACGAACGCACGAGGCTGATCCCCGTGGTCATCCTGACCTCGTCCAGAGAACGCGCAGACATGCTAAGGGGCTACGGCCTGGGCGCCAACAGTTACGTCCGCAAACCGGTCAACTTCGAACAATTCATCAAGGCCGTAGAACAACTGAAGCTCTACTGGCTAGGCCTGAACGAAGCCCCACCGAGCGGCGCCTAACGGCGCCGCAGCACGCCGGCTCCGCTCCGCTACGCCAGCTTGTCAGCACGCTCGGCTCCGCCTCGCTTGTCAGCACGTTGCGGCCCTTCGGGCCTCCACTTTCAGCACGCTTCGGCTTCGCCTCGCTTTCAGCCGGTCGTCTCTCTCCGTGACGGTGGCTTCGACTTAGGGCTTTTCCGGGAAGCGAATCTTTAGAGCGCAAGGGTGCAGGCCGCAGCGGGATCCTGCTGAAAGCGAGCCTGGCGAAGCGTTGCCGACAAGCGACAGCCGCAGGCTGGAGCGTGCTGACAAGCGTAGGCGTAGCCGGAGCGTGCGCGGAGGTGACTAGGTCACCTCCGCCTGGAGCTCATCTACAAGTTGTCTCGCGGTACGGCCGGAGCGGCCGGCGTGCCAGCGGTCCCAGAGCAGGGCTCGTTCTCTGAGGGTATCCTGGGGGATTTTCAGGCCGCGCTCCTGGGCTATGCCGGAGACTATCTCCAGGTAGCGTGATTGGTCTGGGGAGGGGAAGGTCAGGCGCAGGCCGAAGCGGGCGGCCAGGGAGAGCTTCTCTTGCATGGTGTCGTGGGCGTGGATGTCGTCGTTCTCGCGGTCGGAGAAGGACTCCCGGATCAGGTTCCTGCGGTTGGAGGTGGCGTATACCCTGACGTTCTCCGGAGGGTCCTCGACGCTGCCTTCGAGCAGCGCCTTGAGGGCCTTGTACTCGACCTCGTGCTCCTCGAAGGAGAGGTCGTCTACGTAGACGACGAACCGTGGGCCGCGGCCACGCAGGTCTTCAAGGACGCCGCCCAGGTCGGCGAGGTCTTCTTTCCTGACCTCCACCAGGCGCAACCCGGCCCCCGCGTACTCGTTGAGCACGGCCTTGACGGTCGAGGATTTGCCGGTTCCAGGTGGACCGTAGAGGAGGGCGTGGTGGGCGGGAAGACCCGACAGGAAGCGCTCCGTGTTCAGGACCAAGGGCTCCCGCTCCGTCTCGTAGGAGATGAGCCCTTCGAGCCTGACAGGGTCTGGAAGGGTGACGGCCCGGAGCCCTCCCCCCCTCCACTGGAACACCCGGTGGCGGCCGAAGGGCCCGGCCCCGTGCCGGGCGAAATGATCTGCCAGGAGCGGCACGCAGGCCTCCCAGTCCTCGGCCGCCGAGAGCTTGCGCGCGATGTTGTGGCGTGGGGAGTCCTCCTCGGGCGCAGGATCGCTCCACGCAACCCACATGTCGGTGAGGGCTGGCACGGCCGCCTCAACCCCGCCGAGCAACGTCTCGGCGTCCCACGCGAACATCTCTCGCAACGTTACCAGGTCCCGCCCCGCCTGCCGCCACACCGAAGGACTTACCGTCCCCCTCTCGGCCCCCAGGCTAAAAGCGTTCTCATCATCGAGCATCCGTCCCACGAGATAGGACTGCCAGGCATCGGGAAGCAGACGCTCCTCCTCGAAGGCCAACTCCTCCCACAACCGCCCGAAAACGTCTGCCAGGGTGCCGGGATCCGGCCTCCCCTCGAGCAACCCCAGAAGCTCCAGAAAATCGCGCACGACGGGCGAACTCAAGACCCCCCGCAAAACTCCCAACCCACGCGCCCTGACCAGCGTACCATGCTCCATGAAGGAGCATGGTAGCACGCTTCGGCTTCGCCTCCGCTTGTCAGCACGCTCGGCTCCGCCTCGCTTGTCGGCAACGCTTCGAGCCTGAAGGCTCTCGCTTTCAGCACGCTTCGGCTTCGCCTCGCTGTCAGCCAGTCGTCTCTCTCCGTAACGGCAGCTTCGACATAGGGCTTTCCTGAGCATCGATACACCCGTGCGGAAAGGTGCAGGCCTAGCCCTGGCTGACAAGCCGCCGCAGGCGTCGTGCGCACGCGGAGGCCGAAGGCCGGAGCGTGCTACGTATAGATATCGCGCCTTCGGAAGGCGAGCGTTGCCAGGAGCGTGAGGGCTAGCGCTACCAGGGTTATGGCGCCGGCGTGCGTCCAGTCGATACCGTTCTCTACGGCGGATCCGTAATAGTAGAAGGCGGAGGCAGGCCGCCAGTCTTCGAGGTCTTCGGAGGCGCGGCCTATGGCGTCGAGGAGGTACATGCCGAAGAGCAGGAAGGCGGGAACGGAGGTGGCCAGGGCCTTGCGGTGGAAGAGCGAGGAGCACAGGAGGGCAAGTGAGCCGAAGGCTATTGTTATTGGCCAGAGGTTGAGCACTCCGTCCATGATCTCCCGCCAGGAGAGGTCCACATCTACCAGCACGGCCGTACCCCAGGTCAGGATCCCGACGATGGCGCAGATGCCGAGCAGGGAGAGGGCGGTGGCGAGGAAGCTGCCGACGACGAGCTGCCAGCGCGGCAGGGGGTTGCCGAGCAGCACGTCTATGGTGCCGCGCTCCTCGGCGCCCGCTATGGCGCCCGAGAACGCCATGATGGGAAAGAACGACAGGGCAAGCGGCGCGAGGCCGAAGAACTGCGAGTGCAGGTAGTTGGCGGGGTCGCCGAGGTCGGTGACGCCGAAGGCCTCGAGCATACCTTTCGGGTAGGCGTCCATGAGCTGGTTGAGCTGCTCGGCGCTTCCCTCGATGGCCGTGAACGAGGCGACCATGGCCGCGCTATACAGCCCGAGCGCGGCCCCCCAGATGATCATGCCCCGTAGTTGCATCCTGACGGTGTGGGAGACGAACGCGAGTAGCGTCCCAAGGGGCGCCGTCCTCTGTGGCCTCTTCTGCTCCGCGACCGTGCTCATCGTGATTCTCCGTTCTCCCGCTCGTAGTAGGCCAGAAAGACCTCTTCGAGGCTGGGACGCTCGTACTCCATGTTGAGGAGGTGGTGGCCGGCCGCGAGCTTGACCATCTCATCGAGGTCGTCGTAGAGCGTGAAGGCCAGCCTGTTCCCGCCGGCCCTGAGGTCCCTGACGCCGGGGAGGGCCTCGAAGGGCTTCGGGTCGACTTCCTCCGCAAAGGTCAGGACGACGTGCCGGAAGGACTTGTCTATGAGGGTGTCCGTGGTCTCAACCGCGACGAGCCTGCCGCCGCGGATGATCCCGACCCGGTCGCAGATCCTCTCGACCTCGGCGAGGTTGTGTGAGGAGATGAACACGGTGCGCCCTTCTGCCTTCACCTCCTCGACGATGTCCAGAAACTCCTCCTGCACGAGCGGGTCGAGCCCGCCGGTCGGCTCGTCAAGCATCAGGAGCGGGGGCCTGTGGAACATGGCCTGGACCAGCCCGATCTTCTGCTTGTTCCCCCGCGAGAGCCTGCGCATGGGACGGTGCAACTCGGCCCCAAACCGCTCCGCCAGCTCGTACGCGTACCCGAGGTCCCTGACCCCGCGCAACCTGGCGAAGTACCGGAGCAACCTCTCCCCCGTCAACTTGTCCTCCAGGGCGAACTCCCCGGGCAGGTTGCCGACGGTGGCCCTGACCTCGACGCTGTCCTTCTTGATGTCCAGCCCGAAGACCTCACCACGCCCGCTCGTGGGCCGCAGGAACCCTAGGAGCGTTCTTACCGTGGTGGTCTTCCCAGCCCCGTTTGGCCCGAGGAAGCCGAATACCTCACCCTCCTCGACCGCGAGGTCTACCTCCTCTATGCCCCTCGCCTTTCGCCCGTAGGACTTGGTTAGCTTCTCAGTCTGTATCGCGAGTCCCATGTGAACCTTCTTTCTCCCACCGCTCCAGCACGGCGGGCATCTCCTTCTCCCAGTAGGCGTAGAAGTCGCGCATCTCCTCGAGGTTGCGCCTGACCTCAGGATCGCCGGAGCCAAGCATCGCGAGACCCCGCTCCGCCGTCTCCCGAAACTCGCCCAATGCATCCATCTCGCGGCGCATGAGACCACCCCACGCCCCCGGCTTTACGCAAAAGTAATCCCGCCGCTCACCAGGCCTCGCCCGACGCTCGACAAGCCCCATCTGGATGAGCGACCTCGTCGTCTGGCTGATCGAACCCCTGCTAGCCCCCAGAGCCTCCGCCAACTCGCCAGCCGAACGCTCCGGCGGATCGGAGATCATCAAAACCCCCAACACCCGCCCCAACATCCGCGAAAGCCCGAACTGCCCGAAAAGTAGCCCGAACTCCTCGACGTACCGCTTCCGCTTATCGTCCAAAATAGCTCCGTGAACGCCTCGAATTACCCACAGGATACTCCCGTAGCTAGCAAGTTTCAATGATTTGTGAAAGGTTTGAAAGGTAGCTGTCAGCTTTTTGGCGTCTGGTCGAAGGCTTGCACGCAACCCGCTGCAGGTGGGAGCCTACGAGGTTGACGGTGCTTTCGCGAAAATCGTGACACGCATCCTGCTGAGGCCTGAAACCTTTCCCTGTTATTGCGTGGCGAGGTACCGTTCGATGCCTGTTTTCAGGGCCTGGGCTATCTGGTGCTGGCGGGTGCCTGTGCCGTTGGAGAGGAGTTGTGCTTCCCGGTCGTTCGTGATGAAGACGGTCTCGGCTATGGTCGCCGGCATGTTGCTCTTCAGGAGGACGCCCGAGGCGAAGGAGTATGGGGTTCTTGTGGGGATCTTCGCTGTGCCGTCCGCCGCTGGCAGGGTGGAGAGGGATCCGAAGACGGTTGTGGCGAGTTCCTTGTCCTTGCGCCACTTGCCAAACAGGGTGGTCGTGTAGTCGGTGGTGGCGTTGGAGGCGCCGTTCATGTGGACGGAGACGAGCACCCTCGCGCCCGTGGCGTTGGCGTAGGTGTAGCGGTCGCTGTTCGAGAGGGTCTCGGAGTTGGAGGTGCGCGTCATGCATACCGAGTACCCGTCGGCTTCCAGGAGGGCCCTGGTCCTGTTCGCGACGTTCAGGGTCTGGGCCTTCTCGGTGAGGCCGTACTCTTTGTTTACCGCCCCCGAATCAGTCCCCCCGTGCCCGGCGTCGAGCACCACCTGTCCCCGGCAGTCGGCATCCTGCGCCCTCGCGTCGGTCGCCAGAGCAGCAGCGCAGAGCAGAAACGCGGCGGCCACGCCTGCCAGAACCATAGCCAAGGACCTGAAGTGATAAGGGTACCCCACCGTCAATCCTCTCGAGTCTCCACGCCGCATCAGATAACGACCGGCATCATACCCCGACGCAAGAGATCACGCACCCCGTTCGGACCATTCAAGCCTCTAGCTGAAGGCTGACAGCTGAAAGCTATTAGCTATTACCCCCCGAAGAGGCGGGCCCAGAACCCGCGGTTCTTGAGGGTGTTCAGTTCGGCCTCCAGGCGGACCCGGTCCTCGGAGAGGGAGGACTTCTCTTCCGTGAGGCTCATCTGTTCCTTGAGGAGGCGTTCGCGTTCGGCCTCGAGCTTCGTCTTGTCCTCTTCCAGGGTGGAGATCGTTTTCTCTTGCAGTTCTCGTTGAAACTCGACCAGGTTCAGGCGCTCTATCTCGGACCAGAGCCGGTCTATCTCCATCCTCGCGGCGTCGCGCTCCTGGCGGACCTCTTCTATCTGGCGGGTCCTCTCTTCGAGGCGGGTCTTGTAATCCTGGCCCTGCTGCAGGAGGCGTTCGTAGCGCTCGAATGGGACGGCGGGGAGCCTGGAGTTGCCGGCGGGCTCATCCCCCATCACCTCGCCCTCGAAGATCTCCTCCTCGGCGGACTCGGCGCCGAGCTCGCGGGCGAGCCCGAGAACGTCCCTCAGGCGGAAGGCGTATACCCCTTTCTCCCCACCTTCGGAGCGGAGCCGCCCCTCCTCGGCGAGACGCCTGAGCGCCTCGGGCTCGACGCCGAGGACGGCCGCCGCGCCGTTCAGACCGATGATCTCCTGGCCCCTGTCCATGAGCGCATTCTACTTTAGCTTTTGGCTGACAGCCATCAGCTGTCAGCTTTCTCGTTATTGCTGAAACCTGTAGCCCGTAGCCTTTCCTACGCCTTGGTGACTTCGCCGCCCTGGACCTTTACGGGGATCTCGGGCAGTGGTTCCTGGGCCGGGCCGGTGATGACGGCGCCCCCGTCGGCCGGATCGAAGAGAGAGCCATGGCAGGGGCAGACCAGCTGGCCCTTCTTGTAGGCCACGGTGCAGCCCTGGTGCGTGCAGACCGCCGAGTAGGCGACGAAGTCGCCGCTGTCCAGGTGGACGAGCACAGCGGGGGTTCCCGAGTCCTGGAAAGTTACGGCGCTACCCGGGGTGACCTCAGACTCGGCCGCGATGGCGCCAGACGAGGACCCGCCCTGGGAGCCCTTTCCGCCGGCCTTGCCGCCATGGTCGCCATCGTGGTCGCCTGAGTTGCCGCCACCGTTGGATCCCTGGCCACCGGAACCGGCGCCTCCCCCGCAGGCGGCCAGCGAGGCGCCTGCGGCGCCCACGCCAAGCGCGGTGCCTAGCCTGATGAACTTGTCGCGCGAGATCTTCTCCAAGATACTCTCCTCGTCGTCGATGCGGGTCTCCTGAATATACGCATCACGTTCCGGCTTCGGATGCCTGGCACGCTGCGCCCTTCGGGCTCCGCGTGCGCCCGCCGCCTGCGGCGGCTTGTCAGCACGCTCGGGCTATCGCCCTCGCTTGTCAGCCCGCATCGCCCGGCTTCGCCTAGAGCTCGCTTTCAGCACGCTCCCTTCGGTCGCTTTCAGCCAAGAACGGCTGCGGCCCGACCCCGCCGCTCCCGAGTACCGTCGCAGGGGGAGGCCCCGTTTGCCGAGCCCACCGACGCGAATAGAGACAACCGGCCGAAAGCGAGGCGAAGCCGAAGCGTTGCCGACAAGCGACAGCCGCCAGGCTGGAGCGTGCTGACAAGCTGGCGTAGCGGAGCGAAGCCGGCGTGCTGACAAGCGTAGGCGAAGCCGGCGTGCTGCCATGCCGGTTCGATCCTAAACTCCTAGTTGATACGTATAAAGAAGAGCGTTGCAATATACAGAGGGAGTTACGAGAAGTGAACGGCATGGTATGGGTGCGCTTTCTGGTCGGTGCCCTCTGGCTGAACGGCGGCATCGAGAAACTGCTCAACCCGGAATTTCCCCGGCAGTTCGCCGCCAGCCTCGAAGCTGGGGGGTTCGTCTCGCAGGCTCCCCCCTTCTTCAGGGACTTTATGGAGGCGACCGTCGTTCCAAACGCCGAACTCTTCGCCCAGCTGGTACGGGCGGGGGAGCTGACCCTCGGGCTAGCGCTCATCGTCGGCCTGCTCACCAACCTGGCCTGCCTCGGAAGCGTCGGGCTGAGCGCCATGATCCTGTTGTCCCAGGGTGGCGTGGGCCTCGGGACCGGCCTCGGCTCGCCAGAGTTTCTGACCGTAAACTTACTCGTGGCCCTGCTCTCTATAGGGCTCCTGTTCAGCCCCGGCGCGAAACGCCTCTCCATAGACAACCGCCTGGCAGAGCGAAGCCCCGGCATCTCGCCACTCCTCATCAACAGTCGGCAGAAATAGAGCTGTCAGCTAAAAGGCGTAAGATCCTAGCCGCCTGTAATACGGCAGGCATTCTTCTAGCAGGGGCTCGAGGTGGGTTGGGAACCTGTTCTCTGGGGGTTTGTAGGGGGCGAAGCCGGCCGAGGCGTGGACGTTGTGGTACCAGTGTACGGCCCAGATGCCGTCCTCGGGCTTCGGGCCGGCGGGCCAGGAGAGCATTGCCTCTTCGAAGGGTATGCCGAGTGCGGCGCAGGCCCGCTGCAGTACCCCTGGTGGGTCGAGGAGCAGGTCGCGGGCGTCGATGACGAGGGGGGTTTCGCCCCGCGCCAGGATGGAGTCGAGGATGATGTCCTGCTCACACAGGCCCGTGTCGCGCAGGGTAGGGGCGCTGAGTTGCCTGGCAAGCGAGGGCAGCATCTCGGTTGGGTCCCGGATCAGGAGCACGTTGGTGATGTGGGCGAGGAAGGAGGGGGCGAGGCCGGGGAGGTGGTGGGCCATGTTCTTGAAGAAGTGGATGGGACGTTCGCACGGGCCGAGGATC
>DASUPX010000335.1:0-6502 GCA_036280905.1 Rubrobacter sp.
CGGAACGTGCGCCTCCACCGATGGTGCATTCGGCCTCGACGACGGCGACCGAGAGACCGTGGCGGGCGAGCTCTACGGCCGCCGCTAGGCCGTTGGGGCCGGCCCCGACCACCACGGCATCGTAAACGCCCCGTTCGGTCAAGTTCTGAAGCCTGACGCCATCGAGGCCGCCCGGCGCAAGACCCCAGGGTAGGATGGGTGGGCGAGCTCGAGGCGGCAGGCATCTTGCACGCCGAACCACGAGACCTCGGAGTGCTCCTCGGGTGACAGGTTGCGGGCGTACCGTTCCAGGAGGTTACGGCGTGGAGGTGCAGGACGATCGATTCGCTTCCGTCGGGGAGGGGCTCGCGGAACTCGCCAAGCGGTGCCCACGCCGTCGGGGTCACGCCGATCTCCTCCCGCAACTCACGAACCAGCGCCTGCCCGCTGGTCTCCCCCGGCTCGAGATGCCCGCCGGGCACATCCCACACGTCCGGGTAGAACTCGCGGCTCGCCGTCCGCCTGCCGAGCAGTACGAGGGAAGACCTGTCACATCCATGATCGTCACTGCGGACCAGCACCGCTCCCACGCAGACCCGCTCCTTCATCTCTCGCCTCCGGTGGTCCAGATCCGTTTGCCCTTGCACCAGCGTCACCCCAGGGACGCGGCAGGTCAGGCCGTGCGTGACACGGGCCCGCGCCCGGGGCGATCCAGGGGTCTTCCCCACATGCCCCCGAAGGTTACAGGATCGGCCGGTCCTACCCAGACCGACGGCCGTGTGGGTAGGACCGGGGTGTGTCGCAGGGCTTGCCGGGTTAGAGTTGTGGACGTATGAAAGAGCAGCACGTGAACCTAGGAGAGATCGCCGCATCCGCTACAGGGAGGGAGGGCACGATCTGGACCCTCGAAGCGAGCCGAGACCTGAACGCAAACCTGGTTCGTTTCGGGGCGGGAGCTGGCGTGGGGGAGCACGTCAACTACGACGTGGACGTGCTCATCGTCGGCGTCTCGGGGGTTGGGCTGGTCGGCGTGGATGGGGAGAAGCACGACTTGGCGAACGGGGACGCAGTCTTCGTCCCGCGTGGCTCCACACGTTACACGCGGGCGGTATCAGGGGACTTCGCCTACCTCAGCGTCCACCGCCGCAGGGGGCCGCTTCGGATCGGCAGTTGACCGGGAAGAGGACCAACCCCGGTCCGGGCAGAAGGCGCTTACGTCGATGCACATCAGGTAGATAGGCCTGTCTGTTCAAGCCATTTCCTCTACCATGCGATACATTATGCTTGGAACGGCATATCCGTCGGAGCGAGGAGGCAGACGTGAGCGTGTTCGGAGGCAGTATCTTGTTGGCCACGGACGGTTCCCCCGAGGCCGAACAGGCCCTCGGGACAGCCGCGATGCTATCCAAGAAGCTGGATGCGGAGCTACACCTGGTCTCCGTGGAGCCCATACCTGACCCCCTCTCCTGGCCGGAGGCGAGGGCAATGTCGCCCGAGCTCCGGGGAGACATCCGCGAGCGGGCAGAAAAGGCGGCCAGAACGAAACTCGAAGGTGAAGCAGAGAAGGTAAAGGGGATGGCCGGAGGCGAGCCAATCGTTCATCCCGTAGCGGGCCGTCCCGACGCGGAGATCGTGCACGTCGCCGAGGAGGTCGGCGCCGGGCTCGTGGTCATAGGCAGCAGGGGGCTCGGGCCCGTCAGGCGGGCCGTGATGGGCAGCGTCTCCCTCTCGGTGGTCCACCACTCGCACGGCTCTGTGCTGGTGGTGCGCGGTGAGGATGTCGAACTATCCGGCCCGATCCTGCTCGCCGTCGACGGGTCGGATCAGGCCAGGGTCGCGGCGGATGCTGCGGCGGAGCTCTCGGCTTCCACCGGCTCTGGGTTACACGTGGTGTTCGTGATGCCGACGGCCGAGCAGCTGTACGGGCACCACTACTACACCAAGGATCTGAGGAAAACGTTGCGGGAGCAGGCCGAGGAGGAGGTAAGCACGTTCCTCGACGAGCAGGCCGGGTACCTGGAAGGTCGCGGTGCCAGGGTGGAAGGCAAGCACATGGCCGTCGGCAGGCCGGACGCTGAGATAGTGGAGCTGGCCGAGCAACTGGGGGTTGGCCTGACCATCGTGGGTAGCAGGGGGCTCGGCGGCGTGCGCCGGTCTCTCCTCGGCAGCGTCTCCGATTCGGTGGTACGCCACGCCCACGGGCCCGTGCTCGTGGTCAGGGGCGAGGAGCAGGGAACGTAGAAGGGCGGACCTTCATGCCGCGGGAGAAAAATTTCACACGAGGCCCGATGAACGGCGGGCACGAGCTGCGGTATGGGGGTAGAGTTGATTGGAACTCTGACGTACGGATAGAGGAGGACCGCGATGGGTGAGCAGGGAGGTTCCGCCATAGAGCGGATACTGAACCGGATCGAGGAGCACATCGAGGACTGGCGCAAGCGCGACTCCGCCCTCCAGGCGGAGGCCGACGCCAGCCGGAGCCGGCTCTGGGCCGAGGCAGCCGAGCGCGAGCGGCTGCTGGCCGAGGCCGTCGGCGCCGAGGAGTCACGCCGGGAGTCGATGGAAGAGCTCACCAAAGAGAACCGGGTGGTCTTCGTCCTGCACCGCGAAGAGGTGGCCGAGACCCTGGAGGAATTTGCCCGCCAGGGTGACAGGCTGGTGAGCGTCGTGCCCCGCAGGGGTGGCGAAACGATAACCCAGGGCCTGAAGGGCTCGTGGCTGGTCTTCGAGAAGGATACGCCGGCATAGCCGGCGTATCCGCACGCTCCGGCTACGCCTACGCTTGTCGGCACGCTCCAGCCTAGCGGCTGTCGCTTGTCGGCAACGCTTCGGCTTCGCCTCGCTTTCGGCCAGTTGTCTCGATTCGCATCGGTGGCTTCGACATAGGGCTCTTCCCGAGCATCGAATCATTAGAGCGGAAAGGTGCAGGCCGCAGGGGGATCTGGCTGAAAGCGACCGAAGGGAGCGTGCTGAAAGCGAGCTCTAGGCGAAGCCGGGCGATGCGAGCTGACAAGCGAGGGCGAAAGCCCGAGTGTGCTGATGAGCGTAGGCGTAGCCGGAGCGTGCTAAGAAGGGAGTTGGATGGTGGCTGAACGGGAGATTGCTTCTTACGGCTCGTGGGGGTCCCCCATCTCCTCTGAACTGATCGTGCGCGGGGCGGTGGGGCTTTCCGAGGTGACGCCCGACGATGGTGCCGTGTACTGGATGGAGAGCCGGCCCGGCGAGGGCGGTCGCAACGTGGTCGTGCGCCTGGGGGATGACGGGAGCAGAGAGGACGTGAACCCACCCCCGCTAAACGCGCGCACGCGGGTTCACGAGTACGGCGGGGGTAACTTCGCCGTCTACGAAGGCACGGTCTACTTCTCCGAGTTCGCCGACCAGAGAATCTACCGCAGGCCCCCTGGCGGTGAGCCGGAGCCGCTGACCTCAGATACCGGCCGGCGGTTCGCCGACATGGTTGCGGACCCGGCCCACAATCGCCTCGTCGCCGTGCGCGAGAACCACGCGGAAAGCGAACCCGTGAACGAGATAGTAGGCGTTGACCTCGAAGATGGCGAGGAGACGGTCCTCGCCACGGGCAACGATTTCTACTCCTCGCCGCGCCCGAGTCCGGACGGGAGCAGGCTCGCCTGGCTGACGTGGAACCACCCGAACATGCCCTGGGACGGTACGGAGCTAATGGTCTGCGACGTGGATGAGGAAGGTCGGCCAGAGAACACAGGGAGAGCCGCGGGTGGGCAAGACGAGTCCATCTTCCAGCCGGAATGGTCCCCCGACGGTACGCTCTCTTTCGTCTCGGACCGTACGGGCTGGTGGAACCTGTACCGCCTTGGCGAAGAAATCATCGAGCCGCTCTGCGAGAAGGAGGCAGAGTTCGGCACCCCGCAGTGGGGGTTCGGACTATCCATCTACGCCTTTCTCCCGTCTGGGAAGATCTTCTGCCGCTACACCGAGCAGGACGGCTCGCACCTCGCCATCCTCGACCCGGAGAACGGGAACCTCGAGCCCGTCGAGACGCCTTACTCGAGCATCGCCTTCGTGCGGGCCGACGCGGAGACGGGTAGGGTGGTCTTCCTTGGCGGTTCACCAACGGGACCAGCGTGTATCGTGAGCCTGGATACCCCCACCGGCGAGCATGAGGTCCTGCGCCGCTCGGACGAGGTGGAGGTAGACCCAGGCTACCTGTCCATCCCAGAGCCCATCGAGTTTCCCACGGAGAACGGCAAGACGGCTTACGCCTTCTTCTATCCGCCCACCAACCGGGACTATGCGGCTCCGGAGGGCGAGCGCCCTCCGCTTCTGGTGATGAGCCACGGTGGGCCCACCGCCGCGACCTCGACGTCCCTTGACCTGGAGATCCAGTACTGGACCAGCCGCGGCATCGCCGTGCTCGACGTGAACTACGGCGGGAGCACGGGCTACGGGAGGGAGTACCGGCGCCGCCTCGACGGGGCGTGGGGCGTCGTAGACGTCGAGGACTGCGCCAACGGGGCCGTCTACCTGGCGGAGCGTGGTCTCGTGGACGGCGAGCGGCTCATGATCACCGGGGGCAGCGCGGGAGGCTACACGACGCTCTGCGCGCTCACGTTCACCGACACCTTCGCCGCCGGCGCCAGCCATTTCGGGGTCAGCGACCTGGAGGAGCTGGCCAAGGAGACACACAAGTTCGAGTCGCGCTACCTGGACCGCCTGATCGGGCCCTACCCGGAGCGGGCCGACCTCTACAGGGAACGATCGCCGATCCACCACACACACAAGCTCTCGTGCCCGGTGATCTTCTTCCAGGGCCTGGAGGACGAGGTGGTGCCCAAGGAGCAGGCCGAGACGATGTTCGCGGCGCTGCGCGAGAAGGGGCTTCCCGTGGCCTACGTGCCCTTCGAGGGCGAGCAGCACGGTTTCAGGCGAGCCGAAAACATCAGGCGGGCCCTGGACGGCGAGCTCTACTTCTACTCGCGCATCCTCGGCTTCGAACCTGCGGGCCAGATCGAGCCCGTGCCGATAGAGAACGCCTGAAGCGCCGCTTGCACGGCGCGCTATCAGCTATCAGCAAGAACATGAAGCTCACGGCGCGGTTCGCGAAGCGAACCGCTAAGAAAGGAGCTAGCGTTGGGTGAGTGGCGTGGGGAGTGGCGGGAGGCGAACAGGGCCAGTTGGGACGAGCGGGTACCGATTCACGTCTCGGGCGAGTTCTATGATGTGGCCGCCTTCAAGGCCGGGGAGGAGCGCCTGCAGCCGTTCGAGATAGCGGAGGTGGGCGACGTCTCGGGCAAGGAGCTCCTGCATCTGCAGTGCCATTTCGGCATCGACACCCTGAGCTGGGCGCGGCGCGGCGCCCGGGTGACGGGGCTGGACTTCTCAGGTCCGGCCGTGGAGGCGGCCAGCGGGCTGGCCTCGGAGATGGGCCTGGAGGCGACCTTCGTACGTTCGGACGTCTACGAGGCCGCGGAGGCCGTGGGGGGAAGAACCTTCGATATCGTCTATACGGGCCGCGGCGCCCTCAACTGGCTTCCCGACATCGGGCGGTGGGCCGGGGTCGTGGCTGGGCTGGTCAAACCGGGTGGCTTTCTCTACCTGACGGAGTTCCATCCCTTCACCGAGATCTTCGGCGACGACGCCCTGACCGTGGAACACGACTACTTCCAGGACGAGGAACCAAGGGTCTGGGACGAGCCGGGCACCTACGCCGACTTTGAGGCCGAGACGGTACACAACGTGACCTACGAGTGGAACCACACGCTCGGAGCGGTGATAAGCGCCGTGATCGACGCCGGCCTCGCGGTCGAGCTGTTGCACGAGTTCGACTACACGAAGTTCGCCCGGTGGCCCATCCTCGAAAAATCGGGCTTCGACACCTACCGGCTGCCCGCCGGAACGCCCCGTATCCCTCTCATGTATTCGTTGCGGGCGCGTAAAGCGTCGTAAGGACGGTACGTTTTAGGCGGGATTGAACCTCATCCCATACGGGGTGGGGCGAGGCCTTTGTGGTGGGCCACTCGTTGTCGGGTGGTTCGCGAACCGCCCGACAACGGGTCGCTACGAGCGGTCGTTCGACGTGGTGGCGGGGGGTGGGCCTTGCGTGGTCTTGATGAGTTCGGCGCGGACGATCAGGCGGTCCGTGTAGTTCGGGAGCGTGCAGGTCTGGAGGCTGATCACGTTCATCCCCGCGACCGGCTCCGTGGCGGAGGTGTCGCGGGGACCGAGGATGAACCGCTCGTAGACGCTGTAGATGTACCTGGTGCCATCCGAGTCGGTCAGGATCACCCTGCTTCCGCGCTTCAGCTCGTTGAGGTCCCAGAACACCAGCCAGCTCTTGGTGTTCGGGTATCCCAGCCTGTGGCCCGCTATGTAGACGTTCGAGTTCCGCTGCTGCCAGGGGTAACTCGTCCCCTTCAGGTGCAGCGTCCCGTCGTGCAACGCCGACTTGTCGCCCGCGGTGCCGGTGTAGACGGGGACGTTCTGAACCCGCCTCAGGCTCGGGATGGTCAGCTCCATGGTGGTGTCCTTCTTCGGCGGTGGCGCGCCC
>DASUPX010000336.1:0-5431 GCA_036280905.1 Rubrobacter sp.
GAGGCAACCGAGGTGCAGGCGACGCTTGCCGGGATGCTCGCTTCTGGGGTCAGGAGCGTCGTCATGGAGGTCTCCTCGCACGGTGTGGCCCTAAAGCGCGTCGCGGGGACGAGGTTTGCCGGCGCCATCTTCACCAACCTGACCAGGGACCACCTTGACCTCCACGGATCCATGGAGGCCTACTACGCGGCCAAGCGGGAGCTCTTCCACATGACCGGCGGTCCGAAGCTGGCCAACGCCGACGACGCGCACGGGAGGCGGCTCGCCGGCGAGGTCGACGGCGTCAGCACCTTCGGGGTCGCGGACGATGCGGATTACAGGGTCGCCGGTGTCGAGACCACGCGGGACGGGACGGGCTTCGATCTGCATCATCCCGGTGGCGTGTCGCGGCTGCGGACGCCGCTGCTCGGGCCGTACAACGTGCTCAACGTCGCCGGTGCGGCCTCGCTCGCGCTCGCTGTGGGAACCGAAGAGGAGGCGGTACTCAGGGCGGTCAGGGGCATGGAGCAGGTTCCCGGCCGCTTCGAGCGGGTCGCGGCGGCGGGGGAGAGGGGGTTCGAGGTCATCGTCGACTACGCCCACACCGACGTGGGGTTGGAGGCGGTCCTACGGGTTGCGCGGGGGGTGGCTGAGGCGGGGCATGGACGCGTACTCTGTGTGTTCGGGGCCGCCGGGGACAGGGACGGTGCCAAGCGTCCCAGGATGGGATGGGTCGCCTCCCGGTTGGCTGACGTCAGCATCATCACCACGGACGATGCCTACTCCGAGGACCCGCGGAAGATAGCCGGGGAGGTCGAGGCGGGCGCGGATCCTTCGCGGACGTGTGTCGAGCTCGACCGGCAGGCGGCCATAAGGCGGGCGCTCCAGGAGGCGCGGGAGGGCGACGTGGTGGTCGTGGCTGGCAAGGGGCACGAGACCGTCCAGCACCTGCCAGAAGGAGACGTCCCCTTCCACGATGCCACCGTGGTCGGGGAGCTGCTGGCCGAGATGGGCGAACGAGGGAGGTAGCGCGGGACTTGCAGAGGCAGACCAGGAGCGAGGTAGTACGCAGGCTCAAGAGCGTCGAGGGCCACGTCAGGGGGGTGCAGAAGATGGTCGAGGAGGGCGATGTAGATTACGCTGATATCGTCCAGCAGACCAACGCCATCTTCTCCGCCATAAGGCGCATAAACACCGTGCTCCTCAAAGACTTCGTCGAGGAGCGGGCCGAAAAAGACGGCGCCTCTGACGCGATGATAAACGACCTGATCAAAGCCATCGACCGGGTTACGAAGTAGGGTCATGAGCCGCGTGCGCCCCGAGACCCTGCTCTTCGTGTTGTTGCTCACCGTGCCGCTCGTGGTTGGCGTGGCCGGCGTTGCTGCCTTCCTCCTGATGAGGGCCGGGTTCGGCTTTCTGATCTGGGGCGCCGTGCCGTTCGTTGCCTCGCTGCTCGCGGTCGCCGGGCTCTCTTTCGTCCTGAGCCGGGCCGCGCGGGCGTCCAGGGACCAATCCCCCGAAGAACCAAGGCGCGGGCGGGATGGTGTATAGTCCGGTACCTATGGAGGATACCGGGAGAGAACAGGAAGATCTGGAAGCCAAGGTCGGGGAGCTCGAGAAGCTCACCGACTCCCTGAACGAGGTCTCAGACGAGGAGCTGGTCGGCGCGCTTGGCGAGGCCGTCGAGCTCCTGTCGGACATCAACGCCCGCATAGAGGACAGGCTCGACGCCGCGGGAGAGGAGTCGCGCGAGATCGGCGACCTCCTTGGGGAGACCGATTTCGGGCCCTTCGATCGGGCCCTCGAGGAGCACGAGGCCAAGGAACGCACCTCCGGTGAGCCTGGTGTCTGACCTCGCCCCACGTATCAGGGAGGCGGCCCTACTGGAGGGCGACTTCGTGCTCTCCAGCGGCGAGCGGAGCAGCTTCTACGTGGACAAATACCTCTTCTCCACCGAGCCTGATCTCCTGCGCGACGTGGCCGGCGCCCTGGCGGAGCAGATGCCCGACGGGGTAGAGAGGCTCGCCGGCGTGGAGCTCGGTGCCGTACCGCTGGTCGTGGCCACCTCGCTTGCCACCGGGTTGCCTTACGTCATCGTCCGCAAGAGCGCCAAGGAGTACGGCAGCTCCGCCGGGGAGAACATAGAGGGCCGCCTCAACGCGGGCGAGACCGTCGTTCTGGTCGAGGACGTCGTCACCACAGGAACGCAGGCCGTCAGGGCCGCCGGGCACCTGCGCGACGCCGGTGTCGAGGTCGTCTCCATAGTCGCCGTGCTCGACCGCAGGGAGGAAGATGGGGGCGAGATCGGCGGGTTTCCGTTCCGGGCCCTGCTTAGAATGGACGAATTGCGGGTAGTCAAAAGAGATTGAGGCCGTATAGTGTCTCTGGTATATTCCTTCGCAGACCGGGGGAACGAGAGTGGAAGCGAAGTTAGGGAGGCAGCAGCGTGGCGTTAAACAAAACAGCGTTGATCGAGGAGATAGCTAGCAAGGCCAACTCCTCCAAGAGCGACGCCCAGAAGTTCTTCGATGCGTTCACCGAGGTCGTCACAGACAGCCTCAAGAGCGGCGAGCAGGTCCAGATCACCGGTTTCGGCAAGTTCTACGTGCAGGAGCGCGAGGCCAGGCAGGGGATCAACCCCCAGACCAAACAGCGGATCAACATCGCCGCCTCCAAGGTCCCCAAGTTCACCGCCGGCAACGCCCTGAAGGACCAGATCAAGTAGCCAGCACGATGCTTTTGCGGGGTCGCGGAGTCTGTTCCGCGGCCCCTTCTTTTCTGCCCGCTTCCCGACCTTCACGTCCGCGATGCAGGCGCTCGTAGAGGCCGCCCGCGCAAGGGATAGCGTGCTCGTCGCCGGTATCGACCCGGTCCCAGCGCGTTTTCCGCCGGGGCTGCGGGACCTACCCGAGGCCGGCGCCACCCTGCGCTTCTGCACCGGCATCCTCGAGGCCGTGGAACCATACGCGGCAGCCGTAAAGCTTCAGGCGGCCTTCTTCGAGCGTCTCGGCCCGGCTGGGATGGAGGTATACAGGGCCCTGATCGCCGCCTCCGAGGAACTGGCCTTACCCGTGATAGCGGATGTGAAGCGCGGCGATATCGGACCCGTGGCGACCGCGTACGCCGAGGCGCACCTCGGCGTCTACGGCGCCGCCTGCGTAACCGTCAACCCATATATGGGGGAGGATGCCGTCCTTCCCTTCCTCGAAGAGGCCCGCGGGCAGGAGAGGGGTGGTGGCGTCTTCGTCCTGGTTGCCACCTCGAACCCCTCTTCCGGGGATCTCCAGCAGAGCACGGACCCGCCCCTCTTCGAGCTGGCCGCCAGGCTGGTCGCGCTGCTGGGAGAACAGAACGGCGATTATCCCGACGCCGGCGCCGTCGTCGGCGTGACCCGGCCCGAGGTCGGGGCCCGCGTCAGGGAGATGCTGCCCGACACCCTCTTCCTCTCGCCCGGCTACGGAGCCCAGGGTGGCGACGCCTCGGGCGTCCGTTCCCTTCTGGACCGCAAAGGGGGAGGCGTCCTTGTCAACAGCAGCAGAAGCATCCTCTACGCCTACGAGACCTCGACCGCAGACTACAAGACGGCCGCCAGGGAAGCAGCCCGCCGTACACGAGACGAGCTAGGCCTCGTCGGAGCCCGATTGTAGGGGCGGTTCGCGAACCGCCAGACGAAGACTGCTCTAGAAAACGTGTGCGACGGCGAAGATGGTCACGAGCACGGTCGCGACGGCGACAACCACCGCTAGAATCTGTACGAGGCTCTCTCTGGTCATCTCATCCTTTCTCGTGACGGGCCGTCTGGTCTCCGGCCGCCGAGTCTGTCTTCTGTTCCTTCTCTTCCGCAAGCGATTCTTCTATGGCCGATTCGAGGTCTTTGTCGTAGCCCTCGTAGTAGATGTCCTGGGCGTACTCTACCTTGCCGTCTTCTATCACGAACAGCCGGGGCACCCTCTTGACGTTGTACTTGGATACGAGCTCCCCGGTCGAGTCTAGAACCATGGTGTAGGGGACGTGGTCGTCGTTCGGGGCGCTGTTGACGTATACGACCGCGAAGGAGACCCCGTCGTTCTCGTACTTCCTGGCGAGATCCTCGAAGCCGGGCTCCGCCTCTTCGGAGTCCTTGTTCAGGGTGCTCCAGAACGTAAGGACGTAGACGCCCTGGTCCGAGAGTTCGAAGTCGTGACCCGCCACGGTCTTCACGTCGAAGGCGGGCGCGTTATCTCCCTCGTGCGGGGCCGGCTGGGGTAGCGTGAGCGAACCCGTACCGGTCTCGGCACCCCCGAAAGACCTGTAGACCAGCGCCGTGGCAAGCACCAGAACGAAAACGATGGCCAGACGCTTCAAGTGTTTTCCGGATCTCTACTCGAAGAAAGCACGACGATTGAATTGTATCCGCTAGCAGGAACCTTGTCGCCGGGACCGAACCATCGTAGCCTCTATTATCCCGTGGACAACTCCAGGACAACCATATCATCAGGCCCCGTCGCGGCGTTCGCCACGGCGTTCACCCCGACGTTTTTCTTGGCGCTGGCCCTCTGCGTCTTTGCGGGGGCTGGCCCCGCGTCGGCCCAGCAGGCCAGGGATGTTGGCGGGCCCGAGGTGGCGGCGCGGGCCTGGGTGCTCGCGGACCTGCGGAGCGGTGATCCCCTGGCTGGAGAGGACGCTTCAAGGGAGCTTCCCATAGCGTCGACCACCAAGATCATGGAGGCCATCGTCGTGCTGGAGAACGGCGACCTCGACGAGGAGGTGACGGTCTCCGGGGACGCTGCCTCCTATGCGACGCGCGCCTACAGCAACGTCGGCCTCCTTCCCGGCGACACCCTGAGCGTCAGGGAACTGCTTACGGCGGCCCTGATCTCCTCCGGAGACGACGCCGCTTACGCTCTTGCCGAGCACGTGGGTGGAGAGGGCGGGGTCGACGATTTCGTGGGGATGATGAACGAGGAAGCGCAAGACCTGGGCCTACGGAACACCCATTTCGAGAACCCCATCGGGCTCGACGATGAGGGTCAATACTCCAGCGCAGAAGACCTGGTCACGATGGCGCGGGTGGCGATGCGAAACCCCGAGTTCAGAAGGATCGTCGCGACGGAGTACACGAGCATCTACACGGCTGACAGGGAGATACCGCTTACCAACACCAACGAGCTCCTGTTCTCCTACCGGCCGGTGACGGGGATCAAGACGGGCACCACGCCGGCCGCCGGCGAGTCCCTCGTCTCCTCTGCATCGCTGGGAGACGAGTCCTACATATGCGTGGTCCTCGACGCCCGGGAAGAGCGTTTCGGGGCCTCGGAGCGGACGCTACGTTATGGCTTCGTCGCCCACGACAGGAAAGACCTCGTCGTCAAGAACAAACGATACGCCACGCTAGAAGCGCCCTACCAGCGCAACGAGGTGGTCGACCTTGTTGCCGAGGATAACGTGGCCGGCCTCGTGGATGCGCATCCCG
>DASUPX010000337.1:0-8321 GCA_036280905.1 Rubrobacter sp.
ACCCGAGGAGTGGGGGGCCGGGCCCGTTGTCGAGCTTGAGGGTTTCGTGCTCGACCCCGTTGGAAAGGCAAGGGCTTTCCTCGAGAACGGCCCGCAAGAATCTATGGCCTTCTACGTTCAGTTCACGCTGGAACTGCTTGAGGGTGAATCGGGGGATGGTATCGGCGACCCCCGGAGCGCCTGAAGCGGTTCGTTATCAGCTTCTCCGGCTAACCGCCGATGGACAAAGTCTCGATGTGGGCGACTAACTCGCCCACACCGCACTAGGCGTAGCGGCTGCGCAGCTCGCGGATAATGTGCGAGGAATCGACGAGCACCTCGTCCCCGATGGTCAGGATCGGGATAGCGCGCTGACCGGAGAGCCGAATGACCTCGTCCCGGCCGTCGGCATCCGCGTTGACCGCCTCGTAATCCAGCTCCAGCCGGTCGAGCTCTTTCGTGACCCGCCGGCAGAACGGGCAGTAAGAACCCGTGTATAGCTTTATGGACGTCTTCTCACGAGTTGCTTCCATGGTAACCCTCCCAGACTCTATACGATAATAAATCTGTTTACACGGATATTTTATACCCGGGAGGCGGAAATTGTAACCCGGTCAGGCTCCTGGGTGTGCCTCCACCACGACCTCGACCTCGACGGGGGCGTCCATAGGGAGTTCGGCGACGCCGACGGCGGAGCGGGCGTGCAGGCCCGCGTCGCCGAATACCTCGCCCAGAAACTCCGAGGCGCCGTTCAAGACCTGCGGCTGAGCGTTGAAGCCCGGGGCGGAGGCGACGAAGCCCGTCACCTTGAGGACGCGCGAGATCCCGGCTATGCCGCCCGTCTGGGTGGAGGCGGCGGCGAGGGCGTTCGTGGCGCACAGTCGGGCCGCCTCGCGAGCTTCTTCGACCCCCACGGTATCTCCCACCTTGCCCCGAATGGTTAGCTCGCCCCCTTCGAGGGGGAGTTGGCCCGCGGTGAAGACCAGGTTGCCTGTTCGCGTGGCCGGTACGTAGGCACCGGCCGGTGCCGGGGCTGCCGGAAGGTCGATGCCAAGTTCTCGCAGGCGCGTTTCGGGGCTGGGGACCATCTAGCGGAGGGCCTCTTCGTATTCGCTCGGGTCGTAGATCAGGGGGTAGCTCACGTCGAGATTGTCGCTCGCCGTCACCTCGCCGACCACCACGGTGTGGTCGCCCGCGCGGGCCCTGTCGATCACCTTGCAGTCCAGGTAGGCCAGGCAGTCAAGGAGGAAGGGCGAGCCCCCGGGCGTCAGGCCGTAGGGGATACCAAGTAGTTTATCGTGGTACTCGCCGCTCGTGTCCGCGAAGTGCGTCGCCACGTCGACCTGATCGTCGCGCAGCACGCTAAGGGCGAAGGTTCCGCTCTCCAGCATGATGTCGTGCGTGTAGCGGTCGCCCCTCACCGCCACGGCAAGGCAAGGTGGTCGTTCCGAAGTTTGCATTACCCAGGAGGCCGTCATCGCGTTCGACTGGCGGCCCCTGCGGGTCCCCAGAACGTACACGCCATGGGTCAGAAGACGCAGGGTAACGAGTATAGAGTTGCGGTCTTGGATGTCCCCGTCCAATCCACTCCTTCCGATTCGGACATAGGTATTCTATCAGGAGCGGTTATACTGCGGCCCATGTCTTCTGCGCGAAGGACACCAAGTTGAGCGGTGCCCTATTCGGCATCGGTCTGCTGCAGGCCGTGATCTACCTGCTCTTCGTACGCGCTATAGATCTCTACGAGCGTGAGCCCCTGCGTTACGTGCTTCCCGTCTTCGTGTGGGGTTTCGCGGTGGCCACCACCGTCTCGCTCATCTTCAACACGCTTTTCCAGATCACGCTCAGCTCCGTGACTAGCGTTCAGACGGCCAGCTTCTTTACCGCGGTCATATCAGCGCCCGTCGTTGAGGAATCCTCCAAGGGTCTGGCCCTGCTTATCATCTTCTTCATCGCTTACCTTCTGCGCCGGAGGACCGGCACGATCGAGTTCTCCGGCGTCATGGACGGCATCGTCTACGGCTCGGCCGTGGGTTTCGGGTTCGCCATCGCCGAGGACCTCCTCTACGGGCTGCAGTACGGGCCGGAGACGTTCGTCGTACGCAGGATCTTCGGTGGCTTCGCCCACGCGTCGTTCACCGCTCTGACCGGGATCGGCATCGGCCTGATCCCCTGGGTTCAGAACAGGGCCCTGAAGGTACTTGTGCCTGCGCTTGGCCTCATCGGGGCCATGGCGTTGCACGCGACCTTCAACTTCCTGGCCACCGTGTTCGGCCCCGTTGCCTACCTGTTCCTGTTCCTGGTGATACTTGGCTACATCGTGGTCATCATCGTTTGTCTCTACATCGAGCGGCGCATCATTCGGGATGAGCTCGGAGACGAGGTCGGGGCCGGCACCATAACCGCGCAGGAGTACGCCATACTCCCGAGCTACTTCCGACGCAAGGCCTACTACGTGGGGCTTGTCTTTACGGGGAGACTTCGCGAGTGGCGTGCGGCGCGCAAGGTGCACCATTTCGCGGTAGACCTGGCCCTCGCCAAACGCCTAGCCCGCCGTTCCGGGAGCCCCGGCAGCATGGACCGGGTCGGGACGCTCCGCCAGAAAATCCTCGGCGCGAGGGGGACAAACAAGGTCAGGATGGTCTCCTGAGGCCCACGGCCTCGGGGGTGATCCTTGCCGGTGGCCGAAGCCGTAGGATGGGCCGTGAGAAGCTGCTCCTCGAGATAGGTGGCGTGCCCCTCATCGAGCGCGTCAGAAACACCGTCTCGGCCTCTTGCGAGGAGGTAATTCTCGTTGGTGGGGAGGTTACAGGCCTGCAAGGAGTGCGCCACGTATCCGACGGCAGATCGGGGAGGCAGGGACCACTTGCCGGGATAGAGGCCGGCCTGGCCGCCTCGAGAAACGCCCGCGTCTTCGTCGCTGCTGGTGACATGCCCTTTCTGTCCCCCGACCTGATCCGATATCTGTTGGGCCGCCTCGGCCGCGAAGGAAACGTGGCGGTGATCCCACGGCACGGAGGTAGGAGACATCCACTGTGCGGCGCCTACGCCAGGGCTCTCCTGCCGCGGGTGGGTGCAGCTCTCGACGGCGGAGTGCGGGCCGTAGGTGCGTTTCTGGATGGGGCTGTCGGGGTCGAGTATGTAGAGGAGGAGTTGCGACGGTACGGGATGCCGGATCTGCTTCTGATGAACGTCAACACACCGGGGGACCTGGAAGCGGCGAGGCGTGAGGCAGAACGGTGAGCATCCTCGGGGAGCTCGGAGAGCTACTCAGAATGTACGCGGGCCGGACGTCTGCCACCGGTGGACGGCGGCCGCGGGTCGCTGTGATCCTCGGCGCCCAGGTGCTGCGCGGCGGAAGGGCGAGCCCGACGCTGGCGGCCAGGACGCGCCACGCCGGCAGCATGTTCGCCCGCGGCGAGGTCGACCTTCTCATACCCACCGGCGGAGTCGGTGACCATCCGCCCGCTGAGGCGGACGTGATGTCCGTAATCCTGCTCGACATGGGCGTGCCCGAGACGGCGATCCTGCGCGAGCGTTTCGCGGCGAGCACCTGGCAATCTGCCGTCGAGGTGGCCCGGATCTCACGCCGCGAGGGCATAGGTGAGGTCCTCGCGGTCAGCGACCCACTGCACTGCGTCAGGGCGGTCTCTGCTTTTGAGAAAGTTGGGCTTGTTGCCGTTTCAGAGCCGGTCTACGGCAGCCCGATGTGGAGCAAGAAATGGTTGCGCAGGGGACAACTGGCAAGGGAGGGCGGGGCCCTCGTGTGGTACTGGATCAGGTACGGGGTAGGACGGACCTCGCGGCGGTAGCCGCGGTCCCGGCGGCCCGCGCTGGTTGCTCCTGCAGATCGTATTCACACAGCGACCCCTGGATGATGCTGTATGCTCCCCGTATGGACGGTCAGAGGGCGACAAATTCGGGCCCGATAAGCACGGGCTTGCGTTACGGGATCTTCGGTGTGCTGGTCGCGCTGGCTTCCGATCTCTATTTCCTCGTGATCCCTCCAGAGAGCCTGCCCGGTTGGATCCTGGCCGTTATCGCCCAGTACAGGACGCGGATGGCCCTCGCCCTGTTTCTGTTTCTGGCCGTTCTGGCGGCCTTGAGGGTGCAGCCCACGCGGCTCGATCCTGGTGTGCCCTACCGATCCCTGCTCGTGCGCGACGGCGCGCTCGCGGGGACCGTGATCGCCGTTATGGTCGGCGTAACGCTTTTCTTCACGACGGCGTTGCAGGCCACGGTGTTAGCAGGGGCGGCCCGCGACTATGCCGCCACGGCCGCGCCGAAGATCGTCTCCTACGTGAACGAGGTCCGAACGGAGATCCGGCTCGAGCGCGAGGAGCGAGGTGCCTCCCGGGAGAGGATCAGGGACCTTCCACCGCCGGCTCAGGTTGCGGAGGTCGAAGCAACCCTGCAGCCGCCCACCTTGAGGGATCTCGGCAGGACGTTGGCGAACTTCGTTTTGCGCGCCGTTCTGCTCGGCACTGTCGGCGGTCTGGTCGGGGCGATCCGCGGTCGACCCTCCTCCATGAGGAACGAGAAGCCCGAAGTCGCGCCACGCACGGAATGAGTTCCTGGCATGGCGGACAGGTCGTGTCTGGTCTGTTGCTCGACGCTGCGTTCGGAGAACCCCCCGAAGCCATCCACCCGACCGTGCTCATGGGACGCGCTATCTCGATGTTCGAAGGCTCGGCTTTCGTGGGGGAAGAGCCGGAATCAAGACGTCTCGCCGGCATCGTCCTCGCCCTCTCGTTGCCTGCGCTGGTTTTCATCTCGACCACCAGGCTCCTCGATGCCTTACCCGAAAGGCTGCGGGGTCTGGTAGGGGCCATCCTTATCTCCACCACGCTCTCGATGCGGGGCCTGGCCGAAGCCGCGGGTGGCGTCGAGCGAGCTCTGGCGCAACGAAGGCTCGAAGAAGCAAGAACGCGGGTGGGACGCTTCGTCGGTCGGGACACGGACGGGCTCTCGGAGCCCGAGGTTTGCCGGGCCGCCGTTGAATCGGTCGCCGAGAACGCGAGCGATGGCGTGGTCGCGCCGATGCTCTACGGCGTCCTCTTCGGGGCCCCGGGCGCGCTCGCGTACAAGGCCATCAACACCCTTGACTCGATGGTCGGACACCCCCAGCCCCCGCACGCGGAGCTTGGCTGGGCTTCCGCAAGGCTTGACGATCTCGCCAACCTGGCGCCTTCCCGGGCAACCGCCATCGCCGTCGCGATCGTCTCGGGAAGGCCGCTGCGTACGTTGCGGATCGCCCGCCGCTACGGTCCGCTCACCGCCAGCCCCAACGCGGGCGTCGCCGAGGCCGCGTTCGCTGGTGCCCTCGGCGTGGTACTCGGTGGCACGAACAGTTACGGTGGCGTGCCGAGGAGCGGTCCCACGCTTGGCGAGGGCCGTCCTCCGGAGGCCGGCGACATCCCCCGCGCGGTGGCCATCATGCGCCGCTGTTGCGTGTTGCTCGGCGCCATAGCCCTTCTGAAAGCGGCGGCAGCGCGTGGTTGAGGGCTGGTCCGATCATGCGGGGGACCGCCACCATGGGGCTCACGTGGCGGCCGTGTCGAGGGATCTGCAGGTAAGCGTCGAAGCTCTCCTCGATTTCAGCCAGAACATAAACCCTCTTGGCCCACCACCGCAGGCGTTGGACGCCGCGCGAAGGGCCCTCTTCGAAGAGTCCGGCCGGTACCCCGATCTGGAGTACAGAGAGCTGCGCGAGGGCCTCGCCGGGTACCTGGAGGTTCCTCCCGAGAACGTCGTCCCGACCAACGGCGGGGCCGAAGCGCTGTTCCTCGCCGCTGGGGCGGCCAGGGCGGGGGATGCCCTGATCCTGGAGCCCACGTTCTCGGAGTACGCGGCGGCGGCGCGGGCCTCGGGCAGGGAGGTCGTCCGAAGGCTGGTGAGAAGGCCGGAAGACGGCTTCCGCTTTGACCACGCCGCGCTCGGAGACCTCCGGGGCATCTCTGTAGTGTTTCTCTGCAACCCGAACAACCCCACGGGTGAATCGCTAGACCCCGCCGAGGTTCTCGGGATAGCAGATCGCGTCAGGGAGGCCGGGGCTCTCCTCGTCGTCGACGAGGCCTTCGCGGACTTCGCACCGGGTATCAGCGTCGGCGGGATGGTGGGGGAGAGCCTGTGGGTCGCGCGGTCATTCACCAAGTTCTTTGCGATCCCCGGTCTCCGGCTCGGTTGCCTGATCTGCGACGATGCGGAACTCGTCAAGAGATTACAGCCCTCGTGGCCGGTGAACGCCGTCGCCGCCGCCGCAGGCATCGCCGCTGTCGACGACGCAGGCTTCTCTACGGCCTCGGTGTCAGAGGTCACGCGCCTGCGAGACGACCTCTACTTCGCCCTGGACAACCTTCCCGGCTTGCAGCCTTACCCCGGCGCGGCCAACTTTCTGATGGTACGGGGGCCCGAGGCGCTCGCCGGGCGGCTCGCGCGCCGGGGCCTGCTCGTCCGGGGCTGCGAGCCGTTTATGGGTCTGGGTGCCGGGTTTTTCCGCGTCGCCGTAAGGGGCGAAGCCGAGAACGAGCGGCTGCTCTCGGCCCTGAGGGAGGAGTTGTAGCCGTCCACGCCCTCATCCTCGGCGGCGCCCGGAGCGGCAAGAGCGCCCTCGCCGAGCGTCTGGCCTCCGAGATCGGGGGGGACAGCGTTCTTTACGTGGCAACGGCTATCGTTGGAGATGATGAAGACCTGCGCCGGCGCGTGCGATTTCACAGGGACCGCAGGCCCACCGAATGGGGCACCCTCGAGGTCGGGAACCTCGACGACGTCGTGGACGCGGCGGAGGGTTGGGATGCCGTGCTTGTCGATTCGTTGACCCTGTGGGTGTCGTCGCGTGAAGCGGACCAGGCGCTCCCCGAGTTCGAAGGCTTCTTGGCCGGTGTCGATGGCCTCGAGGTTCCTTTCGTGCTGGTCAGCGATGAGGTCGGGCTGGGGGTAGTCCCAGAATCTGCGGCGGGGAGGACCTTCAGAGACCAGCTGGGGCTCGTCAACCAGCGGGCCGCCGCGGCGGCGCGGGAGGTCCACCTCTGCGTCGCCGGGGTGGACTTGAGGATCAGGTAGCTTGGGAGCCCTGCTGTCCTTTTTTACGATCCTGCCCATGCGTGGGGCGTCTCTGGATGAGGCGGCCAGGGAGGTTCACCTCTTGCCGCTCGTCGGCCTCGTCACGGGGTTGCCCGGGGCCCTCGTGTTGTCGACGGCGCTCTTCCCGCCCGGGGTGGCATCCACGATCGCGCTCGGGGCCGCCCTGCTCCTGGCTGGCCTGCATCACGCCGACGGCGTACTCGACGTGGGGGACGCGCTGATGGCCAGGGGTAACGTGGAGAGGCGGCGGGCGGTTCTCAAAGACGCCCGTGTCGGCATGGGCGGCCTCGGCGCGCTTTTCCTCGTCTACGCCCCGAGCGTGGCGGCCCTTACGGCGCTGTCGATCGAGTCGCCCGTCCGAGTGGCGTTGGCCCTGCTGGCCGGTGAGGTGGCGGCCCGGTCGGCGATGGTGCTTGTACTCTCCTATGGTGAGCCGGCGGAGGCGGCGTCCTCTACCGTTCCCTTCGTCAGGGCGCTTACAGGACCCCGCCACGCCCTTGCCACGGTGCTAGCGCTGCTGGCGCCGCTGCCGTTCCTCTTTCCGCTGGGGGCCTTCGCATCTCTCGCCGTGCTCGCCGCGCCTCTCGTCGCCCTGTGCTCCCTTCGTCTCTCAGGCGCGGCATTCGGCGGCATCGGGGGCGACGCCGTCGGCGCCACGGGAGAGGTATGCCGCGCCGCGGTGCTCGTCGCCCTGTCGGCGACGATCTAGGCCGGTTCTAACAGGAAGCTTCTCGAGGCACCCCTGTCTCAGGAGGCGAGGTCGTCACCCGGCTTCATCACGTGAACGGTCGCGTTCGGCGCGATATCGGCGGCGAGCTCCTGGAACTTCTCGGGCGTGCCGGTAAAGAACGGCATCACGTCGGTGCTGAAGTGCATCGGAACGACGTGGTCGACGCCGAGCAGGCGGGTGGCGTGGGCTGCCTCAAGGGGACCCATCGTAAGCCTGTCCCCGATAGGCAGGAACGCGATGTCAGGATCATAGAGTTCCCCGATCAGCTGCATGTCGCCAAAGAGGGCCGTGTCACCGGCGTGGTAGAGCTTGAACCCGCTCTCGAACTCGACCACGTAACCAAGCGGCTCACCGCCGTAGATCAAACTCCCGTCATCGAGCGGGATGGACGAAGAGTGGAAGGCGTTGGTCGCGGTCACCTTGATACCGCCGACCTCTGCGCTGCCTCCCTTCATGATCGGTTCCGCGTTCTCGACGCCCTGGCGTTGCAGGTAGGACATGATCTCGAAGTTGGAGAGCGTCCTCGCAC
>DASUPX010000338.1:0-4264 GCA_036280905.1 Rubrobacter sp.
CACAGACGAGATCGGGCCCGCCCTGAAAGAGCGCTACGAGGGCCTCATAGACCGCGTCGCGCTCTACCTACCGTTCGTCCCAGGAGAAAGGGACGAGTTCTGGCAAACGGTGGTGGATTCGATCCGAAGTGCATGAGACAAGTGCCCCATGCACTTCAGCTGTCAGCTTTCAGCGATCAGCAGTCAGCAAGTGAAGCTGTCAGCTACCCCTACGGTTTCAGGACCACCTTTATGGCACCGTCCTGCTTTTTCTGGAAGATCTCGTATCCAAGCGGGGCGTCTTCGAGGGGCATCTCGTGGGTCTTCAGGTCCTCGACGCCGAGTGGGTCCTCGTCGGTCAGCAGCGGCATGATGTCATCGACCCACTGCCTCACGTTGGCCTGGCCCATACGAACCTGGACCTGCATATCGAAGAGGTCGCCAAGGGGGAAGGCCTGGATGGGACCTGCGTAGACGCCGGAGAGCGAGAGCGTCCCCCCGCGCCTCACGGCAGACATGCTCTCGCGCAGGGCCGTGGCCCGGTCCAGTTGAAGCTTGGTGGCCTGCAGGATGGAGCCCACGAGCGACCCGCCGGCCTCCATGCCAACGGCATCTATCGCGGAGTCCACGCCGCGTCCGTCGGTGAGGTCGAGGATCACGTCCCGCACGCCGTCGACGGCTGAGTAGTCTATGGTCTGCACGCCCCATCTGGAGGCGAGCGCCAGCCGCTCCGGCACGTTGTCTATGCCAATGACGCGCCCGGCACCCTGTTGCATCGCGATGCGGGCGCACATCTGGCCGACGGGACCGAGGCCCCAGATCCCCACCGTCCCGCCCTCGGGAACGTCGGCGTAGGCCACGGCCTGCCAGGAGGTGGGCAGCACGTCGGAGAGGTACAGGAAGCGCTCGTCCGGCGGGCCTTCGGGGACCTTGATCGGCCCGAAGTGGGCCTGGGGCACCCGGAGGTACTCGGCCTGTCCCCCCGGGACGGCGCCGTAGACGTGCGTGTAGCCCAGCAGGCTCGCGCCCCTACCCCGCCCGAGGAGGTTCACGCTCTTGGCTAGTTTCCCCGTGTCCCTGGTCGTCTCGCACTGGGAGTACAGGTCCTGATCGCAGAAGAAGCAGTGACCACAGGAGACGTTGAAGGGGACGACGACGCGGTCGCCTGGCGCTATGTGCTTGACGTCGGCCCCCACCTCTTCGACGATGCCCATGGGCTCGTGGCCGATGATGTCGCCCTCGCGCATCAGCGGCGAGAGCTTGGCGTAGAGGTGCAGGTCGGAGCCACAGATGGCGGTGGAGGTTATGCGGATGATAGCGTCGGTTGGCTGCTCGATGATCGGGTCGGGAACGTCGTCCACCCTGACGTCCTCCTTGCCGTGCCAGACTACGGCCTTCAAGGCTCCCTCTTTCCTACTCCGGTGAGTATCTCGCGTATCCGTAATGGCCCCCCGGTCTGCGGGGAGAGCGGCGGCGTATCGAGCCCGCTCGCGGCCTTCAGGCCGCCCATGACATCGAGCAGCGTCTCGTCGGCGGAGAACTGCGGCGTCCAGCCCAGCTCCGTTCCGGCCCTTGTGGTGTCCATGATCGGAACCTGTCGGGCGAGGTCCAGCCATCCCGGTGGGACCGGCTGCAGCCTGAACCTCCACGAGAGACCGATGCCGGCGCGCGCAAGCCGCGAGGAGACCGGTACGGTACGGGCGTTCAGGATGCGACCGATCTCTTCCGCGTCCAGCACGGGCTCGGTCGCCAGGTTGAAAGCGCCCCCGGCTCCCTCGTTCACGATGGCGAGCCGGAAGGCCTCGCCCACGTCGTAGGAGTGGACCACCTGAGAGCGCAGGTCCTGGATATCAGGGACGAGGTTGATCAGGGCCGGGTCGGCGAGCGCGCTCGGGAAGAAGGGCCCGGCGAAGAGGCGCCTGATCCCCTCCGCCGCCTCACGCTTGAACACGAGCCCTGGCCTCATCCTGACGACCCTTACCTCGGGCGCCTCCCGCTCGAAGCGGTCGAGCCTCCGCTCTACCTCGGCCTTGTGTCGCCCGTAGTACGAGGTCGGGATGCCCCCGGTCGGCCAGCTCTCGTCCACACGACTATCTTTCGGTCCGGGAGAGTAGGCTCCGACCGATGAGGCGTAGAGGAGCGAAGGAACGCCGGCCTCCTTTACGGCCCTCGCGACGCGCGTGCTTCCTTCGACGTTGATCATCCACTGCCTGGTGAGGTCGCGGGAAGGTTGTATCACCCAGGCGAGCAGCACCACGGCGTCGGCCCCACGAAAGTAAGGAACCAGGTCGTCATCGACAACATCAGCCGCGGCCCACTCCACCTTTGGCATCGTCATCCCCGGTAACCGGCGCGCCAGGCCAAGTACGGACTCGACGCTGTCTTCCTTCTCGAGCGACCGGAGTACGCTCGTTCCGAGGTTGCCCGTCGCCCCTACGACCACGATTCTCATGCTCGGCCTTTACCCCGTGTCCGGGTGGGCGAAACCGCTGTCGTCCCCGACGCCGGTCTGCTGTAGTATCTGCCGTGGGCTCGAAGAAGGAAGGAACATAACCTGGCCGTATGGAGCTTCGAGAGATCACCGCAGACAACTGGCGCGCCGTGGTCGGCATAGAGCCACGCGGGGATCAGCGACGTTTCGTGGCGACCGTGGCCTACTACCTCAACCTCTGCCACTACGGTGGGGTGTGGCAACCCTTCGCCCTCTACGGTGGCGACGAGCCCGTCGGTTTCGCGATGTGGGGATACGATGCGGATGAGGACAGCCACTGGATCGGGGGGCTCGTCATCGACGCGAAACATCAGGGTCGAGGCTACGGACGAAGTGCGATGGAGGCGGTCCTGGATCACCTCGCCAGGCAGCCAGGGTTCAGGGAGGCCGCCCTCTCCTACGAGCCGGAGAACACGGTAGCCCGAAAACTTTACATGAGCCTGGGGTTCGTCGAGACAGACGAGTGGGTGGACAACGAGCGCGTCGCGCGCCGTCCGGCGTACAACAAGACAACACGAGGAGGATAAGATGCAGGTACTGGTAACGGGAGCGAGGGGCAAGGTCGGAACCGCGACGGTGGCGGCGCTGCTGGAGGCTGGTCATAACGTGCGGGCGACGGACCTGACCCCGCCGGTCTTCGAACGCCCCGAGGAGGGGGAGGCGGACTATTATCAGGCGGATCTGACCGATGCGGGCGACGCCTTCGCCGTGGTGCGCGGGGCCGAGGCGGTGGTCCACACGGCTGCCATCCCCGAGCCAACCAGAAATCCCCCGCACGTGGTATTTGAGAACAACCTCATGGCCACCTTCAACGTTCTGGAGGCGGCCATCCGGTTCGGGGTCACCCGCTTCGTGAACACCTCCAGCGAGACGGTGCCAGGCTTCTTCTTCCCCGAACGACCCGTGCTTCCCGACTACGTGCCCGTCGACGAAGAGCACCCGATCCGCCCGCAGGACCCCTACGCAACCGCGAAGTATTTCGGCGAGCTGTTGATGGATGGAGCCATTCGTCGCTCGGACATCCGGTGCATCACGATCCGGCCCTCCTGGGTGCAGCACGAGGGCAACTACGAGCGCAACCTGGGCCCGATGCTGCGCGACCCCTCGGAGCTCAGCGCGGGCTTTTGGAGCTACATCGACGTCTACGACCTGGCCGACGCCATGGTGCTGGCCGCTGAGAGCGACCTGCCAGGCCACGAGGTCTTCTACATAGCCTCACCGGACAACGTCGGAGGCAGATCGTTCGAGGCCGCCGTTCTTGAGCACTACGGGGAAGAGGTCGAGGTCAAGACCCCCCTCGCACGCGAAGACGCCTCGGGCATCTCTATCGAGAAGGCCAGACGCATGCTCGGCTACGACCCCAAACGCTCCTGGCGCGACTACCTCGACGAGGAGGGTCACCTCAAGCCAGGGGTCGAGGGCCTCTTCTCGAGCTAGGCAGGGTGCGAAGAAGGCGTCAGGCTACAGGTTTCGGGCTTCAGGAAAATTACCTGTAACCTGCGGCTTGATGCCTGTAGCCCTTCGACTTATGCTTCTTCCAGGGTTGGGTTCGGGGAGGACTCGACGGTGGTCACCCTGTAGCCGGCGTCTTCGAGCGCGCGGACCGTTCCCGAAGGGTTTCCGGTCTCCAGGCGCAGCACGATGACACGGTTGGTCTCGCGGTCGGCGGGGCCGAGAAAGACGCCGCCTATGTTCACCTTACGGTCCCGGATCACGTCCGTGACTTTGGACAGCGTTCCTGGCTCGTTCGGCACCTCGACCTCGACCCAAGACCCCCTGCCGTGCGCCCCCACG
>DASUPX010000339.1:0-4874 GCA_036280905.1 Rubrobacter sp.
GAGCCGAGTACGGCCACCACGCCGATAGTGTTCTCGTCGCAGAGCGCCACCGCCTCCTCGCCGTTCAGGTGGAAGCGATCCCCCTCCATCGGCACGTAGCGGGGCTCGACCTCGAAGTAGTTGCAGAACTTCTCCCAGCAGATCTGGACGTTTACTCCCATGACCATGTTGGGCCGCTCGGTGCTTTCTCCGGCCGCACGCCTCTTCTGCTGCCAGCGGCGCTTGAGGGCGAGCCCCCCGAGCATGGCGGCCTCGCTGGAGCCCGTGGTCGAGCACCCCGTCGCTTGGTCGGTGCTCGGAGAGTTCCACAGGCGGCTTAGCATGTTGACGCAGCGCATCTCCAGCTCGGCAGTCTGGGGGTACTCGTCCTTGTCTATCATGTTCTTGTCAAGGGCCTCGGCCATCAGCCTCTCGGCCTGCGGCTCCATCCACGTCGTCACGAACGTAGCCAGGTTGAGACGGGCGTTGCCGTCGAGCATGAGCTCGTCATGGATGATCTCGTAGGCCATCTCGGGCAGCATCGGCCCATCAGGCAGCCTATGCTTTGGTACGGTAACCTTTCCGTCGAGAAGCGGGCTTACCGAAAGGTAACGCCCGTCGAGACCATCGCCATCGACCTTCCTGTGCAACCCCATTGCCCTCCTCTTTTATTTGTTGCCGCCGGTCAAGAGACGATTAGCAAGATGAACACGATGTAGACGATGATGTTCACCAACCAGCTGTTGGTGTTCATCCAGTCGCGCAACTTGGGCATGAGTACCTCGGCGCGCCTGCGGAAGAGCAGGTAAGAGAGCATCGGAAGCGCGGCTATGAGTATGGTTGCTGCCACGAAAGGGAGGGCGTGCAGAAGCGAGGCGTCCTTCTGTACGAGGTTCACCCCCACCGTCATCAGGACCACGAAGTCGGAGGGGAAGACCGAAAGCAGCAGCAACCCGGCCAGGAACGCCTGCTTGGGCTCCGCGTTCTGCATGGCGCCGAGCCAGCGCGGCGGTTCGCTCGTCTTGCGGGTCAGGTAGCTCCTGATCGAGGCGACCACGAGCAACCCGACCAGCAGATACTGGATGATGTTGCCGACCGATCCGGAATCCGAGGAATCGCCGAGCGAGATGCCGTTGCCGAACACGCTGGCGATGCCGAAGGTAATGGTGACGCCCGCGGTCACGGCGATCACGACCCCGGTCAGGAAGTAGGCCGATAGCTTGATCGGTTTGGAGGCAGTAACGAAGATTAGGGCCGACATTATCTGTGGCCCCGCGTTCATCGTGATGGCCAGGGGCAAGACGGCTAGGCTCATGGCTCCCTTTCCTACGGTCGTCGGTTCACTATGCTGCTCTGGTTGGCATCGTCCGTCAGGGCCTGCACGCTGAGCAGCTCCAGCCCCAGCCCGTTTATGCGTTCCAGTATTCCGTAGAGTTGCGGCTGGTCGGTGATCCTGCCCGTAAGGACCGTTTCCCCGTCTCTAGCCTCCACCTCCATCCCCTCGAAGGCCGCAGCGAAGACGTTGCCGAGCTCGCTACGCACGACAATTCGGTAAAACCTCCCTGTGCCCTTGCGCATCCTATGTTTCCACCGATCCTCATAGCTTTTTAGTTCCCGAGCCTAGTGCAAGCACGGGTCGTTCGTCATCACCCACCGGACCGTTTCCCCTAGGGGATCTGTGGAGACGGGATAAGTCTAGACGAGCCCCTGCTCCCGGGCTACTGCCACGGCCTCGCCGCGTGAAGACACCCCCAGCTTGCGGTAGATGGATTTGATCTGGGTCCTTACGGTGCTTGGTGCGACGAAGAGGCTTTCTGCCATCTGCCTGGTGGTGAGCCGTCCGTCGAGCAGCCCGATCACCTCCAGCTCGCGCTCCGTGAGCTCCGCGTCCAGGCGTCCTTCCCTCGCCCTGCGCACGCGAAGTTTGCGGTTCTGACGCTCGAGCAGCTCCGGCAGCATCCCGGCGTCGGGATGGGCATCCAGGATGGCCCTGACCTCAGCGAGTGCCGCCCTGGCCCCGTCCCGGTCGCCGCGTCCGGCGAGTACCGGGGCGAGCGCCAGCAGCCCGATAAGGTTTGGCCATGGACTCAGGCCCGGCAACCGTCCTCGGGAGGAGAGGGCACCTTCCAACTCCTCCTGGGCTTCTTCGAGGTTTCCCTTCTCTGCGAGCACGCGGCCGTAGGCGATTGGTGCCAGGGTGGTCTGGGGGATCCGGTACGGCCTCGACCTCTCCACGAGCGCCTGCGCCGCCAGCGCCAGCGACTCGGCTTCCTCCAGGTGCCCCTCGTCCGTGGCGACGAAAGACAGAAAGGACAGCGCTACCACCCGCACCAGGCGCTGGTTGTCATCTGCGAGCGAGAGGGCATTCTCCAGCGCCCTGCGGGCCTCCGGGAGGTCTCCCTGGAGATAGAGGCTGGATCCGAGCGCGAGGCATGCTACTACGGCCCATGGCGAGGTTTCTATCGGCTCCAGCTCCGCGGCAAGCCGGGCGGTCTGGACCCCGTGGCGGATCCCACCGTAGCCGAAGGTGGCCTCCAGCAAAGCCACCCCCGACTCGACAGAGGCGATCCCGTCGGGAAGTGGGCCCTCGTACCCGAAGCTCTCGGCCAGCCGCAGGAACCGCTGACTCTCCTCTCTCTGGCCATCAAGGGCACATATCCAGGCCTTCACCAGGGTAAGCGGCGCGCTGTGGGCGAGAACATCCTGTGGCAACGAAGACAACCATCGCTGCACCGTCGCCGTCTGGCCGGCGAACAAGTACCCGCGCCAGTGACGCGCGATAAGCAACCCTGCAAGCCCGTGGTTCTCCGCCTCGAAAGCCTGCCAGACGGCTTCCTCGATCATACCGGCGTCCTCGAGCCACTCGCTGGCCCTGGCGCGTAGATCGGGCTCCATGCCGGGCTGGACGCTCTTGAGCTCGTAGAGCAAGAGCTCGCAGAAGAGATGGTGGTAACGGTACCACTGGTCCTGATCGTCCAGGCCGACCACGAACAGGTTGGACCGTGCCAGCTCGCGCAGAACGTTGGCTGAATCCTGCCTGCCGGTCACGGCGTCGCAGAGTGGCCCCGTCAGCCTCCTCAGTACCGAGGTCTCGAGCAGGAACTGCCTCACCTCCGCGGAGAGGTGAGCCAGGACCTCCTCTCCCAGAAGGCCCACTATGTAACGGTCGGAGCCCCTGAAAGATTGGATAAAGGCGTGCTTGTCCTCCTTGTTCCGCAAGGAGAGGGAGGCCAGGTACAGTCCCGCCGGCCATCCCTCCGTACGCTCGAGCAAAATGGCGACGTCATCGGCGTCGATGCCGAGCCCCATCTTCTCGTTGAGCAGACACTCGGCCTCCTCCTCGGTGAAGGCGAGCTGACCGGTACGGATCTCGTTCAGCTCCCCCATGGCCCTTAGCCGTCCCAGCGGTAGCGGCGGGTCGGATCGGCTGGAGATGACGAGGTGAACGTTCTCAGGGATGTGCTCTATAAAGAAGGCGATCGACTCGTGGGTTTCCCATTCGGTTACGAACTGGTAGTCGTCGAGCAACAGCACAATCTGATGGGGCGACTCGGCGAGCGCGTTTATTAGCATGGAGAGCGTGCTCCCAACGAACGCCTCTCCCACGGCACCCAATCCCACGAGAACGTCGGCCCCGAAGTCCTCTTCCTTCGGCATGGCCCCGCGCAACGCCTCGACTATGTGCCCCCACAGCCGGGCTGGATCGTTGTCGTGCTCATCTAATGAGACCCAGGCGAAGGGCAACTCCCCGTCTTCGGCCTGTAGCCAGTGGGCTAGAAGCGTGGTCTTGCCGTAGCCTGTCGGACCACTTATGACGCTGACCCTGCACTCGAGCGCGTCATGGAGCAGCGCGAGCAGCCCGTCCCGGACCAACTGCTCGGGGCGAGGGACCGGCGCCCGTAGCTTGGGCCTTAGGATCACCCATTCAGGATCATTGCGTGGCTCACCCGACGCGCCTATTACCCTCTCCTCTGCTCCTTCTTACCATTATAAGGCCCCACAGAAGTTCGGACAGCCTCTCCGCACGCCCCGTCCGGCGATGCTCGACGCCATCTGAAAGAGGGGATCCAACCGTTCTCGCACCTTCCCGTGCTCCACCTGACTTGCCAATTCTGACTACCGGCGATGTCTCTACCAGGAACCGCCGGGGAATACGATTCTTGACCAGGATTCTTATGTGGCCTGGCAGCCAGCAAATCCCCTAGGGGAAACGGCGTGTTGGGTGATGAAGCATCAGGTGTAGGGTCGGATGATGGGAACGAGGCGATGGCCGTGTGGGCGGCCCTGGAACAAACGGAGCGTACGAAAACGGAGATAGAGAACCAGGAAATCCAGAAGGCGATCAGCCGAGCATTAGCCCGAGATGGCTAGAGACCGAGAGGAGAATAGCGATGGCGCAGCACAGCGAACCGATGCCGGGAAGAGCGAGTGACCCCATGAGCCCTGCAGGCGGCGCGGTGACGCACAGGCCCGGGTGGTTCACCTTCACGGCCGTCATGATGTTTACGGTTGCAGGCTTCGAGCTCTTGAGCGCCGTACTGGCGTTCGGGGGGACAGGCTGGTGGGTAACCGAGATGGGCAACCTGGTGTACACGAACTTCATCTTCTGGGGCGTACTCGACCTGATCGTCGCGCTCATCGCTCTTTACGCGGGGGTTAGTCTCTTGCGCGGAGGAGAGTTTGGCCTGACGATGGGCTATCTCTTCGCCGGCCTCACCGCCATAAGGTGGCTCTTCGTCATCCCGGCGGCCCCGATACTATCCGTGGTCGTGATCGCGCTTTGCGTGATGGTCATCTACGGGCTCGCCAAGCACTCCGACTACGCCGAGGGCGTGTGAGGTCATCAGGGGCACGACCTGACGGATCACTGCCAGGATGAGGACCCGTGGGGGGGA
>DASUPX010000340.1:0-2969 GCA_036280905.1 Rubrobacter sp.
CCCCGAGGAAGTCCCCTTCTACGAGGCAGCCTTCAGAAGGGTATACGCAAACCTCTACCCCACCCTCCGCGACCTCCACCACGAGATCGAAGATCTCTAGCACGCTCCGGCTAACGCCTACGCTCTCAGCACGGCCCTTCGGGCCTTTCAGCTCGCTCCCTTCGGTCGCTTTCAGCCAGTCGTCTCGATTCGTAACGGTGGCTCAGACAACCCACCTCTTCCGGGCAGCGAATCTCTAGAGCGGAAGGGGGCAGGCCGCAGTGGGATCTAGCTGAAAGCGAGCCAGGCGAAGCTGGGCGAAGCGAGCCGACAAGCCGGCGTAGCGAAGCGAAGCTGGCGTGCTGACAAGGCGCGTAGCGCCGTGCTGACAAGCGGAGCCCGTAGGGCGTAGCGTGCTATCTCGTGAACCATCTTTGCCATTTGTACCAGGGCACGAATACCTCCACCCTTTCGGCGGGCCAGGCCATGCTCACGGCGCGGCGGCCTTCTTTGCGGGCGTCCCGGAACTCCTGGTCGACGGCGACCCTGATGATGATCGCACCCGTCTCCGTGGATATCGGCCCTGTTACGGCGCGGAACCCCTCGATCGTCGAACCGTCCTCGTTCAGCAGGATCACCTGCTGCCCGGGGTCCGGTACGAGGGGGGGTCTCCCCCTGCCCAACGTCATCTCTCTATCGCTCGCATCCCTGGTCTCCAGGGGACAAGATATCCCAAACGCCCACGACCCGCCACCTGACCCCGAGGAGTCCACCAGAACACCGGGAAATGCCCCGGTCGTTCATCCAGAGAGACCGTAACGTGCCCTTCAGAGCCTTGCGAGCGCGTCCGGGATCGGGGTGTCTCCGGATAGGATGTCGAAGGTTTTGTGGTACGTGCCGTGATCCTGGAGCGCGGCGGCGAAGGTACTGGCCACGTCTTCGCGGGGGATCTCCCCCCTCCGCCCCAGGCTCTCGGCTGCATCTATGCGGCCTGTGCCCTCGTCCTCGGTGAGGCCGCCGGGACGGATGATGGTGTAGTCGAGGCCGCTCTGCGCGAGGCGCTCGTCGGCCCTTGCCTTGGCGCGGAGGTAGGGGCGCATGGCCTCAGGACCCTGCTCGGGGTCGGCCGCGCCCATGGCGCTGAGCATGAGGTAGCGGCGAACCCCGCGGACCTCCGCGGCCTCGACCAGCTTGGCCGCCCCGCCGTAATCCATCGTCTCCTTGCGCGCGTCGCCGCTCCCCGGCCCGGCCCCGGCGGCGAAAACGATGGCGTCGCAACCCTCCACCGCCTCTCCGACCCCGCCCGAGACCTCCTCTGCCTCGAGGTCGACCAGCACGGGCTCAGCCCCGTCAGAGGCTACATCCTCCGTCTGGTCCTCCTTGCGGACGAGCCCCCTCACCTCGTGGCCCTCCGCGACGAGCATCCTCGTCAGGCGCCTCGCCGTCTTGCCGTGCGCCCCGGCGATCAAAACCCTCACGCCAACCTACCTCCCTGAAAGTCGGGTCCTCCCCCAGTGTAACCCGGCGCCCGGGGGCTGTGACGGAGAGAGCCGGAGAAGGCGTCGGGCTCCGGTTGCGCGCCCGTTCAGGGAGAGGGGCTCGCCGTGGCCGTGGCCGAGCCGGTGGCGGTGGCCGAAGCCGAGGAAGTGGCGCTCGGGGAGGTGTCAGGAGAGGCCGACGGGGACGTGGTGGGGGCCGTCGGCTCCGGGGTGGCCGTCGGGGTATTCTGGGGCCGCTCCCTCAGGCCCTCGCTCGGGTCTTCGTAGAACGGCGACAGCAGGGAGGAGATCAGCACGGCTACGGCCACCACGAGCACGACGCTTACTGGGGTAAGGGCGATCGTCAGAGGAACGAGCAGCCGGTCCGACACGCGTCCGCGCAGCACGTAGAACGTGAGCGCGCCAAGCACCACGAGCACGGCCGCGAGCAGCCACAAAGGGTATCCCAGGTTGAGCACGCCCACTAGTCCTCCCAGCGCATCGCCGCGAGCACCGAGCCCACGCCGGCCAATATGCCGACGACGAGTATAAAGAAGATGCCCGTGAACGCCCAGCCTATGACGCAGACTAGTTCACCGCAGAGCAGCGCCAACGTCACGTATCCCCTGGGCGGGATCCTCATCGAGCCTCTACTTCCTCTCCTCGGTAACCCAGTGGACGCGGCCTGGAAGAAGATCATCCCTGCAACGATCCGGTGGCGGACACATCATTGTAGTACGGGAGGTGCCAACAAAATGTTTCGATGAGCAAGTGTGGTTCACGCGGCCTGCGACGATACCCGAAAAGAGGCTACCGATAGCGGGCTTCGGTACGGCCCTGGATCTGATGCCCGTTGCCTGTAGCCTGTGCTCATCTCGGGTTCACTCTCTCCGAAGCGACTCTTTGACGGCAAAGAAGTAGGATCGGGCTGGTAAGGAGGGGGGAAGGTACCGGAGGCCCGATCCTACGGGTGATATGGCCGGGCTCAGGGTTCCTGGGAGGGGGTCCTCGCCCGGTATTTCACGTACTCTACGACGCCGCGGGCACCCCTTGCATCCCCCAAATGAGTGATTTTTCGACGATCCGGGAAGATTGTCCGCGTCGCGGCCCTAGTCCTGGTCCAGGTACCTACGCAGCGCCCTGGCGTACGATGGTGCCAGGCCGCGTGCCCTGGCCCAGTCGTCCGTGTTCACGCCCAGCCTGATGCTTCGGCGCATCTGGTGTAGGTCGTCGTCCAGGCTGCCGCCACGTTCGCCAACCACGAACTCCTGGCGCAGGGCCTCGAGGTCTTCCCTGGACAACCTCCTACGGTCTCCCATGCCTTATCCTCTCGCCGCAAGAGCACGGACCGTCCTAAGCGTAACGCCACCCCACCACCGTGGCAATGGTTCTTCCGAAATACTGCCCCTCTAAAGGTGGTAAGCAGCGGTCCTCTCGTGCAAAATACCCCTATCGTCGCCGTCGGCGTCGTTGTAGGGGGAGAACGGGCCGGAAGACCTCCATCCGGCCGAC
>DASUPX010000341.1:0-7059 GCA_036280905.1 Rubrobacter sp.
AGGAGCCGCGGAGGCTAGCGCGGCTGGCCTCGAAGCGAAGGATCAGCGGGGTGCGGCCTCGCTGGTCCTTTGCCCGCTTGCTTTCGCATCATCAGGACGCGTTTCTTTCGGCACCCTCTGGGCTGTGTTGGTCCTTGCTTATCCGCCACCGCCACACCTTGCCCACCTCTGGATCGTCCATCTCGGCGACGAAGGACATTCCGGCCTTGCGCAGCACCGCGTTGGAGGCGTTCGTCTCGCCCAGGGTGTGGGCTACGACCGCCCTTACCTCCTCGTGGGCGAAGGCGTAGCCGATCATGGCCAGCGCCGCCTCGGTCGCGTACCCGCGGCTCTGGTGTTCGGGGGCTATCTCGTAGCCGATCTCCACTTCGCCCGAGTCGTCGGGGTCTCCCGTGAAGCCGCCGTTGCCGACCAGCGCGCTCTCTTGCGAATGAACGAAGAAGTAGTCGCGCCAATCGGTCGGGGGACGCTCGGATCGGCGGGGCCCGCCGTCCGGGTCTGAGAACGCCTCGGGGAACTGAGGCCAACCTTCTGGCACGGCGACACCCAGGACCTCCGCGAACTCCCGCTTGTCCCGCAAAAGGGCCTGGGCGTGGAAAGGTTCAACAGCGATCAGCTGAAGGCGGTCCGTTCTTATACTGGAAGCGTCCATCTATCCCACCCTCCACGTCGTGATGCTGCTCTTGCCGACACGAACCGCTTTGTTTACGTCGATCCGCTCCCGGCCAGGTAAGCTCTGGTTTTTCATGCGAAACGCTCCTCCCGTCGTTCATGCTCGTACGGAGAGTATCCGAAGGACGCGGCGGTCCGCATCCCTCATATCGCGTATTTTCCTGTTCGCCCGCCTTCGGGGAGAGACCGCGAGCGAAGTCCTCGAACTCGGGAGCGCCGCCTCGTTACGAGACGGATCATGGCAGCGTAAACGAACCGACCGGAGGCAGAGAGCGGTACATGCGGGCCGGCCGCACGTCGGTCTGCGGAGTACCTCCCTTCTCAGCACTCGTATGAACAGGGGCAAATCGATAGCCCGGAAGGCTGAGAGAACCAGACCCCTGCAGGGTCACCCCGACGAGGCGAAAACGGCTACTCGCACATCAGTCGCAAGCGTACCCGCAAGTCATCGCGCCCCAAGGGGGGTTGCTCGTGCTATCGCCCCCGGCCACCGACTCGAGCTGTTGCTCGGAAAGTTCTACGCCCGCCATCGAGGTGCTTGGAAGCACCAGGTAGATGGTGTCGGCGGTCTCCTCCATGGCCTCAACCCGCACCTGCTCCGGCAGCCGCGCCCCAAGCTCCTGCTCCACGGTCCCCTTCGGGTCCTCTATGAGCCTCTGCCTGAAAGACTCGTCCTCGAGGCTCTTCTCTATCAGCCTGCGCTCCATCTCCTGACGACCCGACCCTTCGCTCATGCGTACCTCCCCTTTCGTCCACGACCGAAGTCGCTTGTTCGTGGGTGTCTTGCCCTGTTGGCAAGTCACGAAGGGGCCAGTATCTCATGCCGCGCATCCCCGGGCAAAGGGAATACCTGGACGTGGCGAACCTCCGAAAACGCCGTAGGTACGAGGTTCGCAGGGCCTGCCCTACCCCGCAAGCACAGAATGCGGCTGAATCGGGATGTGCGTTCTTCGTAGCAGGGGTGCCAGGCTACCGAGGCTGGACGATCAGGGCGGTGGGGTCTTCTTCCTGGACCCGGTGTGTTCATGCGCTACCGATCAGGATTCCGGCCACGAATACCAGCGTCCCTCCCACACATACCTGAACGGCGGAGAGAACGAAGCTCATGTCGAAGTAGCGGTAGCGGATAAAGGAGATGGCCAGCAGCTCGATGCCGACGATGGCGAAGGCCAGGTAGAGTGCCAGGCCGACGTGGGGTATGAGAAACGGTAGGGTGTGCAGGATACCCCCCACGAAGGTTGCCAGGCCGGTGATCGCACCCCGCATGAGCGGGTTCCCACGGCCGGTGAGCGATCCGTCGTCCGAGAGTCCCTCCGAGAAGCCCATGCTGATCCCCGCTCCCACCGCAGCCGCCAGCCCAACAAGGAACGTGATCCCAGGGTCCCTCGTCGCAAACGCCGTCGCAAAGAGCGGCGCCAACGTCGAGACCGACCCATCCATCAAGCCTACCAATGCCGGTTGAACGAACCTGAGCACGAAGTTCTTGCTGTGCCCCGATGCCGTCATCTCCCGGCCACCCAACCCCAGCCGCTCTAGCCACACCGACAAAACTCCACCCTCCGCACGAGAAACACAAGAACCATGCCCATATTCTAGCTACACTGCGACCAGAATCAAGAACCATTCTTATTACTAGTTAATGAGAGTCATTAGCGATTAATCCCGCGGGAGAGAGGGGATCGGGTAGGCGCTGCGCCCAACGTTAGCGGGCAACGCTACGAACATGGTCTGGGATGATCCTGTGGTCTACGCGCAGAACAAAACGGACCGTGGGGGGACTCTCAACCCCTTCGCGGTCCGTCAGCCATCAGCTGATAGCTAACCGCTAACAGCCAACGGCTCGAGAAGATCCAGGTTCGCTTTCACCACCATCTCCTCGGTATCGCGGCGGAGATGGAAGCCCAGTTTTCGGGAGATGTTTTGCATGGGGCGGTTGTCGAGCAGGATCTCCGCGGTGATGCGCCTGAGACCTTCGGCGCGTCCCACGTCCAGGATGCGGCCCACGAGAAGGGTGCCGACGCCGCGGCGCTGGAATCGGTCGCCGACCAGTACCGAGAACTCGGCCTCTTCGAGGGAGGCGCCTCGGCGGCTCAGGCGGGAGACCCCCATGATCTCGCGTTGCCCCGTCTCTGGGTCGGTTTGCTCGGCGACGAGGGCCATCTCGCGGTCGTAATCTATAAAGCAGATGCGGGTAAGGCGTTCGTGGGCCGTGCGCTGGTCCAGGTTCATCATGTGGAAGTAGCGCATGTAGACACTCTCTTCGGAGAGCCCCTCGTGGAACTTCACCATAAGGGGCTCGTCCTCGGGCCTGATGGGGCGTATCGTCACCGGGGTGCCGTCGCGCAGCTCTTCCTGGGAGACGTACTGGGTGGGGTAGGGACGTATCGCCGGGCGTGGAAGATCTTCTTCGCGCGTGTCGGCATCGTGCAACACGACGCGGGCGTCGAGGGCTGTAAGACCTCCCGGGGAGGCGAGGAGCGGGTTTATGTCAAGCTCCTTGATCCAGGGCTGTTCCACGACGAGTTGGCCCACGCGCACGAGCAGCTTCTCCAGCGAGCCGATGTCGACCGGGTCCCTGCCCCTGACGCCGCCCAGGGCCTCGAAGATCCGTGTCCGCTCCATCATGCGCCTCGCGAGCGTGGTGGTAAGGGGTGGGAGGGCGAGGGATCGGTCCCTGTAGACCTCGACCAGCGAGCCGCCGGAGCCGAAGAGCAGGACTTGCCCGAACTGTGGGTCGAGGCTGCTACCGACGATCAGCTCGTACCCGTCGAGGCTGACCATCTCCTGCACGGCCGCGCCTTTGAAATCCGCGGGAGAGTAATTCTCCGTGATCGAGGACTCCATATCTTCGTAGGCCCGCCGCACCTCGTCTGCGTTCTGCAGGTTCAGGCGCACCCCTCCCACGTCGGTCTTGTGCGTGATCGTCTCCGAGTCGAGCTTGAGCACGACGGGATAGCCGATGCGGTCGGCGAAATCCACGGCCTCCTCGGGGCTGCGGGCCACCCGCGTCTCAACCGTCGGGATGCCGTAGGCGGCCAGGACCTCCTTGGCCTCGAACTCGGTGAGGATGGTTCGGCCCGATCTGAGGACTCGATCCATGACCTCCTCCACCCGCCTGCGGTCGGCCCCCTCGTCCTGGGCTGGTTCGGGCGTCTCGTAGATGCTGCGCAGGTTGTAGGTGTACTTCCACATGTTCGTGAACGCACGGGCCGCCGCGTCGGGATAGTCGAAGGTCGGAATTCCCGCGCCGTTCAGAATTGAGTCGCCCGCGGCCACGGCGGGGCCGCCCATCCAGCTCGCGAGCACGGGCTTGCGGGTGCCTTGCGCGTAGGGTGCAAGCCTCTCGGCCGTAGCCGTCGGGTCCGTCATGTCCTGGGGCGTGAGTATCACCAGCAGGCCGTCGCCCTCCGGGTCGTCCGCCGCCGTCCGGAGCGTCTCGGTGTACCGCTCTGGATCTGCGTCGCCGAGCACGTCTATGGGGTTGCCGTGGCTCCAGGGGTCGGGAAGGAAACCGTTCAGGGCCTCCATCGTCTCCTCGGAGATCCCGGCCAGCTCGCCGCCGCCCCCTATAAGGGCGTCCGTGGCAAGCACGGCGGGACCTCCGGCGTTGGTCAGAACCGTCAGGCGCGGGCCCTTCGGGCGCGGCTGTTTGCCCAGCACCTCCGCCATCTCGAAGAGCTCGGAGATCTCGTCTACGCGCAGGACGCCGCTGCGGGAGAAGGCCGCGTCGAGCACCTCGTCGGAGCCGGTCAGGGAGCCGGTGTGGGAGGCTGCCGCCTTGCCCGCGGCCTCCGTGCGTCCGGCTTTGATCACTATTATGGGCTTGGTGAGGGCGACCTCGCGGGCCGCGGATAGGAAGGTGCGGGCGTCGCCCACGGACTCCATGTAGATCACGATGCTCTTGGTCTGGGGGTCGTCGCCGAGGTAGTAGATGAGGTCCCCCCACCCGACGTCCATCATCGACCCGACGCTGGCGAGCGCCGAGAAGCCCACGTTCTCCATGAGGCTCTGGTCCAGAATGGCCGTGAGCAGGGCCCCGCTCTGGCTCAACAGCGCCACGTTGCCGGGACGGGCCATGGCGCCGGCGAAGGTGGCGTTGAAGCCAGACGGCGGCTTCATCACGCCGAGGCAGTTCGGCCCGACCACCCGTATCCTGCCCTTCCTGGCCTCCTCGAGGACCCGCTGCTCGAGCTCCACGCCCTCGGGCCCCGTCTCCCTGAAACCGGCCGAGATGATGATGGCGCCCTCCACACCGGCCTCCACGCACTCCCCGATTATGTCGGGCACCGCGGGCGCTGGTGCCACGATGACCGCAAGGTCCACCCTCGCTGGCACCTGCGAGATGCTGGGATAGGCCTTGATGCCAAGCACGTTCGGGCGGTGCGAGTTGACCGGAAAGACCGTACCCCCGAACGGGCTGCTCACCAGGTTCCACATGATGGTGCGCCCCACGCTCCCGGGCCGGTCGGTGGCCCCTATAACGGCAACCGTCTCAGGACGGAAAATGGCATCCAACTGCTCCCGCTCATATCCCAGAACATCGTGGGCGGGATCAGCGCTCTTGGAACGCTTCATCTGTCGCTCCCTTCGGTCGCTCCCGGCTACAGGCATCAGGCTACAGGTTTCAGGTCTTCGCCCGCGGTACTCCTGGCCGAGGTCCTGATACTATGTTCCGAATGCACCTACTTTGTACCGCTGCACGTAAGAGAAGGTAGTGAACCCGAGCACTGGCTCCATCAGCGATACGTTTTCCTGATGCCTGAAACCTGTAGCCTGTAACCTCGCCCCGCTTGTGGATTCACGTTCCTCCGTATTCCCCTCGACGCAGCCCGAGGTAATACACGAAGGCGTCCACGTAGGAGCGTCCGAGGGCGCTTACGAACGTCTCGGTGTTGCGCATGAAGGCGGAGACGTAGGCCCTTCTGACGGGGTAGTTGATAACCGCGCTCGGTACTTCGACGGGTTCGTTGCCCAGGGTGTCTAGCATTACCAGCATCCTGGTGTAGGACTCCGCCAGGCGCCTGTAGTCGGGGCGTTCGTAGATCAGCCGCTCGATCTCGCGGGCCTCCTCTTCCTCCAGCTCCCCTGCGGCGTAGGATCCCACCTTCTCCAGTATCTCCCAGCGCCTGTCGTCGGCCGGCATCATATCGGCTGCTCACCGGCCTCGCGCCTGTGTTCGGTCAGGGCCACGAGCGTGGCCGCGCGCCCACGTGAGACCCAGCCCTTGGCCGTCCCCTCGGGAACGTCGAGTATCTGGGATATCTCGGAGTAGGAGAGGCCCTCCATGTGCCTGAGGACCAGCGCGGCCCTGTGCTCGGGGCGTACGTGTTCGAGGGCAGCAACGAGCTCCTCCCGCTGCTGGGCGGTCATGGCCGCCGCCTCCGGGTCGGCATCGCCGCCGGATGGTTCCCGCAGGTACGGCAGCTCCTCGCCGCTGTACTCCCGCTCTTTGCGCCGCGATTCCTTGCGGCGGGCGGAGAGACAGGTGTTCACGGTGATCCTGTACAGCCAGGTGCTGAAGGCGCTATCTCCTCTGAAGTTCTGGATGTTTCTCCATGCCCGGATCCAGGCCTCCTGGCTGGCGTCCTGGGCGTCCTGGGGCCCCAGTATGCGGAGCGCCACCCTGTACACGAGCCCGGAGTACTCCCCGACCAGATGCCTGAACGCGCCGGCGTCGCCGCCGGCTGTTTCCGAAGGCACCATTCGGGGTATCTCGATGTTTCCAGAGAACACACTCCGAAAGGACGGAGGCAAGCGATGGCCAGCAAAAAAGCAAGAGGTGCCAGGGCCGGTGCGAAAGCGGGGGCGCGGATAGCCCCGAAGGCGGGTCGGACCGTCGGCAAGCTTGCGTGGAAGGCCGGCAAGAGCGAGGCGAAGCTCATCCGCAGGGCCATGAGCGCCCAGCAATCCAGAAAGTCTCGCTACTTCAAGTATGCGATCTTCACCTTGATCGGGATCGCCATCGGAGCGGCCATCAGCCGGTCGAAGCAGGAAGGCGGAACCTCGGACGCCTCCTCGTCTTACACGGGAACGACGGGACCGCACGCCCCTGATTCGGACAGCCCGGCCGGCCAGCGGGGCGAGACCTGGGGTAGCGGAACCCCCACCGGTACCGCGGGCGGTGGCGGAGCGCCTGCCACCGGCGCCGCGCGTGACTACTCCGACCCCGCCAGCGGACCCCTGATCGGCGAACACCACGAACCCGTCGAGGGCGTGGGCGAGGAGCAGGACGAGCTCGAACAGCGCATCCGCACCAACATCGGCGAAGATCCGCGTACGGCGGAGATGCCCCGCGTAAACGTCGAGGTGAACGACGGTATCGCCGAGCTGCGCGGTGTAGCCCCCTCCGAGGACGCTAAGCTGGCGGCCGGCGAGATCGCGCAGGCC
>DASUPX010000342.1:0-3325 GCA_036280905.1 Rubrobacter sp.
TTTCAGGTCGACAGGCGGGAACGCGGGTTCTCCTATGCAGGCGGGGGACCGCTGGACATGCGCATGGACCCGGGCTCTGGGGTGCCCGCCGCAGATTACCTCGATGCGGTCGAAGCCGAGGAACTGGCGCGCGTGCTCTCCCAATACGGGGACGTGCCGCGTGGTGAGGCCCGCAGGGTGGCGCGGGAGGTCGTAAGGAGGCGACCGCTCCGGACTACGACAGATCTTTACGATGCCGTGCGCGCGGCTGTGGGCTGGAAAGAACGGGGAGGCAACCCCGCCAAGAGGATCTTCCAGGCCATCCGCATCGAGGTGAACGACGAACTCGGGAGCCTCGCGAGGGCCCTCGAGGCCACCGAACGGCTGCTCGTGCCTGGAGGCAGGCTCGTGGTCATCACCTTCCACTCGGGGGAGGACAGGCTGGTCAAGCGTTTTATCGCCGAGCGGCAGGGACGGTGCGTGTGCCCCCCGGAGCTACCCGTCTGCGTCTGCGGCGCGCGCCCCATCTTCCGGCGGGGTGCTGTCATGAGGCCATCGGAGCGCGAGGTTGGGGAGAACCCGCGCAGTGCCTCGGCTCGGCTGCGGGTGGCCATAAGGACGGACGAGGCGCCGGAGGGTGGTGGCTGATGGCAGCGCCGCAGCGCAGGTACAGGGCCACGCTTCCCACCGAACCGGCGTGGCCAGCCCCCGGACGTGCCCCGCGCAGGTCTCCGGAGCGCGCGCTGCGAAAGAAAGCCGCAGGCCGCCGGCGGCGGTTTGCAATGCTCGTGGTGGTGCCCGTGCTGTTGATGCTGGGGAGCGTCTACCTGCACACGGTCTCCGCCGGGCTCGATATCAGGGCTGCCGAACTCGGCGTACGGCTCGATCGGGTACAGGATGAGGGGGAGAGGCTCCAGGTCAAGGTCACCGAGCTGTCTGGCTCGGCCAGGATCAGGGAGCTTGCCGGCAAGTTCGGCATGCGCCAGCCGCAGACCGACTCTCTGAGGGTCTACGGAGATGAGCCAAGAGGTAATGCGGAGGATGGGATACAGGATGGCACACAAAAGAAGGGAGGGGAAAAGCGGTAGAGCCGAAGGCCCCAGGCGTCGCAACGCCGGACGCCGGCGCGCCAGGACTACCCCCCCTCGCAGCAGAGCCCGGGACCATCAGGGTCCGGGCGGCAAGGTCATACACCTCTCGGGACGGAGGCGTACGAAGGGCAGACGTGTGCCTTCCAGCGCGTCCTCCCGGGCCTCCGCCGGCTCTGGTGGCGGGCGGACCGTGGGCCACAGGCGGTTGTGGACCGTGGCCGCGGTCTTCCTGATCAGCGGGCTGCTACTCGGTGGTAGGGCCGTGCACATCAGCCTGACGGAGGACCAGGACTACAGGGCCTTCGCCGCCGAGCAGAGCTGGGACGGTATCCAGAGCGCCCCGCCGATGCGCGGCAGCATCGTCAGCGCCGACGGCAGGGAGCTCGCGACCAGCCTCGAGGTGGCGCGTGTGATCGCCACCCCCTACCAGGTCGTTGACCCGCGTGCCACGGCCGGGAAGCTCAAGTCTCTTATGGGTTCTGAAACGGACAGGAGCGTGGACGACATCGAGGCCGCGCTCACCAGACGCGACTCGAACGACCAGCTGATGGGGTACAGCGTGGTAGCAACCGGCATAAAGCCCCAGACGGCTGAAAAGATACAGGGAGCGGCATTCGAGGGCATCACCATCGCCCCCGACGCGGAGCGGGTCTACCCGAACGGGTCGCTCGCCAGCCAGGTCGTCGGCCACGCCGGCGACTACGGCCAGGCCTTCGGCGGGGTCGAGGAGCGCTTCGACGGCAGGCTCAAGAGCGGCAAGGATGTAGACCTGACGGTCGATTCGGCGGTGCAGCAGGAACTTCAAAAGGCCCTAGCCACCGCGGTAAAGAAGAGCGACGCCAAGAGCGCCGTAGGGGTCCTCATGCGGGTGGACGACGGTTCCATAGTGGCGCTCGCGAACACACCGTCTTACGACAACAACAACTTCGACGAGGTGCCGGTCGAGGACCAGCGCAACAAGGCACTCACCGATACCTACGAGCCAGGCTCAACCTTCAAGGCCTTCACCGTGGCCTCCGCCCTCGAGGAAGGCGCTATTACCCCCGACGAGGAGTTCGTCGTCCCCGACCACATGGTGGTCGCGGATCACGTAATAAACGACTCCGAGCCGCACGAGACCGAGGTACTCACACCCGGTGGTGTTCTGAAGCACTCGAGCAACGTGGGGGCCACAAAGATCGCCATGAAGATGGGCGGTAAGAACCTCTACGACCGCATGGTCTCCTTCGGCTTCGGGCAGCCTACGGGCGTAGACCTCTGGGGTGAAGACCCGGGGATCCTCCCCGCCTACAAGGACTGGAGCGGCATCTCCATAGGCAACATACCCTTCGGGCAGGGCTTCACCGTGTCGCCGATCCAGCTGACCTCCGCCTACGCCACACTCATCAACGGCGGCTACAAGGTCGAGCCGCACGTTGCCGAGGGAGATGCCGCCGCCGAGCACGGCACCCGGGTGATAAGCGGCGAGACCTCGGCTATAGTACGCGGGATGTTGCAGGGCGTCGTCGACGACGGGTCTGGCCACTTCGCCCAGATTTCCGGTTTCACGGTGGGCGGCAAGACGGGCACCTCGCAGAAAGTCGACCCGAAGACGGGAACCTACGGCGGGGGGTACGTGGCCTCTTTCGTCGGGTTCGCCCCGGTGGAAGACCCGGAGTATGTAATGCTTATCGCCGTAGACGAGCCTGGCAAATCCTACTGGGGAGAGGTGGACGCGTGCCCGGCGTTCCGCCAGGTGATGGAGTTTACGCTCGGCTACTTCAACGTTCCGCCCGACCGGCCCGGCTTCGAGGCCGAGGAGCCGCTCTGGTGAGGCCGGCCACGCTGGCAGAGGTCGCGGAGGCCATGGGCGCGGACCTCTCCTCCGCCTGTGCGGACACCACCGTCAGCGGGGCCGCCATCGACTCCCGCAAGGTGCGCGAGGGCAACCTATTCTTCGCCCTTCGCGGCCGCACGGACGGTGCGGACTTCGCCCCGGAGGCGCACCTGCGCGGCGCGGTGGCCACGGTTGCCACCCGCCCCCTGGACGTGCCGACGCTGGTAGTGGACGACCCCGAGAAGGCGCTACAGAGGCTCGCAAGGTGGACGCTGGTCCGCCCCGACGCCGCCTCGCCAACCGTGGTCGGCATCACGGGAATGGTCGGGAAGACGACCACCAAGGACGCCCTCGCGACCATCCTCAGGCACGCCGGGATGCGCGTCTCGGCAACCGAGGGTAACCTGAACAACGAGCTGGGGCTACCCCTTACCGTACT
>DASUPX010000343.1:0-4608 GCA_036280905.1 Rubrobacter sp.
CATGCATCCCGGTGAAGGTGGAGGCATATCGGTCCTCGAGCGCACTCCTTGCCACGATGCGGTAGACCGTCCCCGTTCGCCTATCCTTGCCGCCCATACGTCCTCCGTGGGCTGCCTCATACCCCAGGTAGCATGATGCCATAAACGTGCGAGGGACGTGAGACCACGACGAACTTCCTAAAGAACGCCGTTAGGGCGAAGTAGCTCGCACGCGTTCCGCTGCGCGCTAACCCTCCGAGGATCTATCCGTATCTCATCGCCCCTTCATCGCCGCGTGTTCTCCTTGGCTCGTGCTCCACACGTCCCACGACACCCCGACTTCCCGGTACGCCACCGCCAGCGGTGGCGTACCAGCATCCTCGGAAGACTCTTGGCGCAAGCGGCGGTCTCGGTGGCTTTCTTGGCGTTCGTGTGGTGGGGCGTGGATGCCCTCGGCGCCCACACGACGCGAGCCTCGGAGGAAGGACCCTCCGGGACGTGGCTGCGTCCCGTGTACGTTGGGGGTGCCCCATAGGACCGAGCGGGCCGTCGGCGAGCCCGCCCGAAAGGGGATGTTCGGAGGAGGGCCCCTCCCCCCCTAGCGGCTCGCGCCGTCCGGGAGCCGGGCTGGACGAGCGCGCTCAGAGCGCCCAACTCAGAGAGCCCAAAAGTAGAGGATGCTCGAAGGCGCCTGTGCGCACTTCGGAGAATTCACCTTCCCCGAAGGTTAGTGAGTACGGGTCAGACGGTGTCTGGCAGAACGGCGATTGCTTCTATCGAGACCAGCAGTCCGCGCGGTAGTTCGATATTGGCGGGTGCGGAGCGGGCGGGGGCTCTGGCATACGTGTCGCATAGATCTCGTTGATGGTCGCGAAGTCATCGACGTTCGTGTAGAAGATAGTCGTCTTGACCACCGCCTCCATCGAGGCGCCCGCCGCTCGCAGGATCGCGTCCAGGTTGGTGAGCGCTTGCTCAGTCTGCGCGCGGACCCCCTCGCGAACCTCGCCGGTATCGGGGTCGATGCCCGCGGTTCCCGAGCAGAACACGAAGCCGCCAGCCACGATGGCTTGGCTGTAGGGTCCCACTACCGTTGCCGCGGCAGAAGTGGATATCGCTTCTCGAGCCATGAGCACTCCGATCAATAGCGGACGAGCAACCGAAGACCATCGTAGATGCTGGACCGAGGCTATGCCACTTCTGAGAATGACCCTTCCCCGAAGGTTGGGTGAAAAGCGTGGTGGGCCTAGGAAGAGGAGCCCTTAGCTCGTGGCTCCTCCTCCCGCTCATCCGCCTCGGCGAGGCGTATCCAGCCGACCACGCTCCAGGGGTAGAAGTAGCGGGAGAACTGGTTTTGATCGCGGTGGCGCGTCACCAACATGACGATGCCCCGCTCGTTTACGTCCTCCAGGTAGACGGGGGCCGCGGCGCGCAAATCGCTGGAGAGGGCTTCCGTCGTCTCGATCATCACCTCCCGGCCGATCCACGCCTCCGGTATCGTTTCCTCCGAGTCCGAGGCTCCTGGCCTCTCCCTATCCATCGATAGCTTCCTCCTCTGGTCGCTCCTGGTGCAAGTGTAGGATACCTTGGCCGAAGGTTCCTCACTCTCGGCAGAGGGGTAAGGTTCGAGCAATGCTACTTCTTAGAACGCCGCTTCTACGAGGTTGGGGAAATAGGAGCAGAGTTCGGGCGCCCCCTTAGGCTACGACCCACCGGTTCACGACCTCTACCACGGCCTCCCGCTTGGCCCCCACGTCCTCCGCGTCACGCAGCGCCACCACGGCCCTGTCGTTCGCGACCCACCGCAGGAGCCCGGTGTCGCGGGCCGCTGATGCGGTACGGACGTCGGGGACGGCACCGCCCGCCCGCGGGCGTGCCGGGTCTCGTCTAGCATCGCGGTGTACTTCTGAGAACGCCGTAAGGACGAAGTTCGCTAAATTTCCCTGCTCCGAGAGTAGGTGAATAAATTCTGGGCAGGGCTTCTACCGGTACTGGCCACCCGCGGCAGGGGGCACCCCTGCGGGCGGATCGCCGCCTTGGTTGGCGCCCCCTCCCGCGTGTGAGTCGCCGCCCCGATCGTTGCCTCCTCCCGAGTATGAGCCGCTACCCCGATCGCCGCCTCCTCCAGCGGATGGGAAGTCGCCACGGTCCGTACCCCCCCGTTTCGGTGGGCCGGAGCTGACGGTGAGGTTCACCTCGGCACCCTGCTTCGTCCGCTCGCGCCTCGCGGGATCCTGGGCGAGCACCTCTCCCGCGGGCACCGCCTCGCTGGGCGCCACCTTGCGCTCTCCAAGCCTGAGACCCGCCTCTTCGAGTCTCTCCTCCGCCTTCGCGGACGTGAGGCCGACGAGTCGGGGCGCTCGCACTATTCGTGGGCCGCCGCCCACGGCCAGGGCGATGCGGGACCCCCTCCGGACCTCCTGGCCCGCGGGGACCGATTGCTCCAGCACCTCGCCCTTCTCTTCTCTGGAACTCTTCCGGAGCTCGACGGCGACCCCGAAGCCCTCCTCGCCGAGGCGCGCGCGTGCCTCCCCTTTGGTCAGCCCCGCTACCTCGGGCACCTCTCCCTCGCCGACGCCGAGCGCCCGTTCGGCTCCCTCCGCCGCCTTGCCGAGGGAGCCCACCACCGGTCCGTCGATACCCCGCGATAGGCCCAGGCCCGCCAGGACAAGCAGCGCAAGCAACGCCGCCGCACAGAGGAAGAGCCCCCGCCTCCTCTTCGCCGGGGATCCGGAGAAGTTGCGGCGCACGCCGTCGGGGCCGTCGGGAGCACCGACCGCCGTCGGCGTGGCGAGCCGTTGCGTCTGCTCAGTCTGCGGCGCCGCGATCCCCGCCGCCGCGGGAGCCGCGAAGACGGGCGGAAGTCCTTCGCCCGCCCGCGAAAGGTCCGCGACGAGCTCCGCCGCCCCCGGGTAGCGGTCCTCGGGCTTCTTCTCGAGCAGCTTCATCGCCACGGCGTTCAGCGCCTCCGGTACGGGTGGGTTCTTCTCCTTCGGGGGCAGCGGCGGCTCGTTGACGTGCTTCACGGCGACGTCGACCTCGCTGTCGGCCTGGAAGGGGACCTCGCCCGTGAGCATCTCGTAGAGGACCACCCCAAGCGAGTACAGGTCGCTCTCGGGACCAACCGGGTCGCCCGCGGCCTGCTCGGGGGACATGTACTTGGCGGTGCCCAGCACGAGGCTGCCGTTGGAGACCGTGGTCTCAGATGCGGCGCGGGCTATGCCGAAGTCGGCGACCTTGGCGTCTCCATCGGCGGTGAGCAACACGTTCTGGGGCTTTACGTCGCGGTGCACCAGGCCCCTGGCGTGGGCGACGCATAGCGCGTCGGCGACCTGGGAGGCCAGGCGCACCGCCTCGGCGGTTTCCAGGGGTCCTTCCTTGAGGATGCGGTCCTTGAGCGTCCCGCCGTCCACATACTCCATCGCGATGTAGTAAGTGCCGTCTGCTGCCGTGTCCAGATCGTAGACCTGGACGATGTGGGGGTAGTTGAGGGAGGCGGCAGCCTTCGCCTCGCGCTCGAAGCGGTCGACGAACTCCTCGTCCTGGGCGTACTGGTCCCTCAAGACCTTCAGCGCCACGTCGCGGTCCAGGACCCGGTCGCGGGCGAGGAAGACCCTGCCCATCCCCCCGCCGCCCAGAAGGCTAGAGACGGCGTAGCGGTTGTCCAGCACGGTCGGTTTCACTACGGGTCCTCGGTCCTCCTTTTCGTCTGGTCGGTGGCACTTGCGAGCCCGGCCACAACATCGCGTCGATCCCCGATGGTGGTCGCGCCGGTATCTCCGTCTCGAACGCCCATCCCTTAGGGCGTCATTCGCGGTACGATGATACCCCGGACGCGGTTAGCCCAAAAGCGTTCCCGCTTGCAGAGCGGCCCGAAGAGTCCACCGATGTCGGCGCCGAACGACTTGAAACGCTGTTTAGGCGGAGCTCCAGAGCACGAGGTTGACGAACTTCAGAAGCTGCCGACTTGCACTTTTCGGTCATCGCCGTTGGTCAGCAGGGCACGCAATCGTAGCCCGGGTAGCTGGGTGTTTTGGGATACATGCGTCCGAATTGATCCTGGATTATCCTGCTGTTACAGGCGCACGATGCGATCCGAGCTATCATCCCGGCAAAAGGGACGCCGGGGCGCGGGGCGGCTAGGCCGCCCCGGCTGGCTGCGAGCCGACGTTATCCGTGACTGCCACCAAACGCCAGACGAGGAAGGGTAAGGGCATCCCTCGAGGTTCCCATGATTCGGAAAGGATGGGCAATGAAAGAGTTCCCGGAAAAGATAATCCTTGCGACCGACGGCTTAGAGAACACGGTCCTCGCCGCCCGGGCCGCAGCCGACCTCGTGAAGGGGAGCGATGCGGAGTTGCACGTGGTTCATGTCTGGCATACTGATCCCTCCCCCCGTTTCGACAGCGTCATTAGGGGCAGCCTCGAAGACGCCGGGCAAGAGGCGCTCGCGGAGCAGGTGCGGTTTATAGAAGAGGCGGGCGGGACGGTCGCCGGGACACACCTCAGGGAGGGACGGGCGGTCGAGGCGATAGTCGAGCAAGCTGAAGAGATCGGCGCGGGGCTTCTGATCGTCGGCAGCCGAGGGATGGGGCGGCTCGGACGCCTGGTGATGGGCAGCGTCTCCACGGG
>DASUPX010000344.1:0-5738 GCA_036280905.1 Rubrobacter sp.
GCTGCTGTCCGGATCTAAACGAGGAGGGGCTCCCTGACGCGCGTATCTTTGCGGGATGTGGCCTCGAAGGCGGGCGTGAGCTTCCAGACCGCGGGCAAGGTCCTCAACGGGAAGGGTTCCGTCTCACCCGAAACGAGGGAGCGGATCCTCGTCGCGGCGAAAAACCTCGGGTACATCCCGAACACCCTCGCGAGAAGCCTCGTGACCAGAAGCACCTGCACGATAGGCATCGTGGCCAGCGACCTGAGCGACGCGGAACTCGCGCGGTTCGTGACCGGGGCCGAGAGCGAGGCGCGCCGCAGGGGTCACGGCGTTCTGATCGGGAGCGTCGACCCGGTGGGTAGCGATGCGGAACGCTACCTGAGGATGCTCGTCGAGCGCCGGGTCGACGGTATCCTGACCGCCGCCCCACAGCTAGAGCACGACGAAAAGGTCGGCGCTCTGCTCAGCGGCGAGGTTCCCGCGGTCAGCATCCACAGGATTCCGGGAGTGAACGTGTCGCTTGTGGGATCCGACCACGTAGAAACCGCCCTCCTGGCGACCAGGCATCTGCTCGAGCTTGGCCACAGGCGTATCGCGACGGTGACGGGGTCGGATGACCGGCAGGTCACCGCAAGGAGGCTGAGAGGCTACAAGCAGGCGCTGGACGAGGTCGGGGTGCCTTACGACGAAGACCTGGTCGAAAGCGGGGGTTGGGAGGCGGAGAAGGCTTACGACGCGACGCTGCGGCTGCTCGGGCGCGTGCCTGACATCACGGCGTTCTACGCCCAGAACGATCGTATGGCCTTCGGTGTTCTGAGCGCGCTGCACGCCCAGGGGATGAGGGTTCCCGAAGATTGCGCGGTGGTCGGCTGCGACGACATACCGCTCGCGGCCCACGCGATCCCACCTCTAACCACCGTGCACGTCCCCTTCTACGAGACGGGTGAGACGGCCGTGCGCGTGTTGCTCGACATCATCGCGGGAAGAACCGACGTTCCGGAGCGCGTGCTGCTCCCGGTCCACCTGGTCCGGCGCGGTAGCTGCGGGGCGAGAGACGAAGACATGGCAAACCTCTCTATGAAGGAGTAAGGGTTGGCGAAGATCAAGATAGATCTCGAACGCAAGCTGGGAGAACTCGACCCCAGGGTCTTCGGCGGGTTCGCCGAGCACCTGGGCCGCTGCATCTACGGTGGCGTCTTCGACGAAGGGTCACCGCTCAGCGACGAGCGTGGTTACCGGCTCGACGTCCTGGAGGCCGCCAAGGGCCTGAGGATGCCGCTGCTGCGCTGGCCCGGGGGCAACTTCGTTAGCGGTTACCACTGGACGGATGGCATCGGGCCGAAGGAGGAGCGCCCGAGGAAGATCGAGCTCGCCTGGTTCTCGGAAGAGTCGAACCGTTTTGGGACGGACGAGTTTATAGAGTACTGCCGTCTTCTCGGAACCGAGCCCTACATCTGCGTGAACATGGGGACGGGAACGATGGAGGAGGCGCAGGCCTGGGTCGAGTACTGCAACGGTACGGGTGACACTTACTGGGCTAACCTGCGCCGCAAGAACGGCCATGAGGAGCCATACAACGTCAAGTACTGGGGCCTCGGCAACGAGATGTACGGGGACTGGCAGATCGGGGCGCTCTCGGCCGAGGAGTACGTCAAGAAGGCCCGCGAGTTCGCCAAGGTGATGAGGTGGACCTCCCCTGAGATAGAGCTGGTCGGCTGCGGCCTGAGCGGGCTCACGGACTGGGACAGGGTAGTCGTAGAGGGTCTCGCCCCATTCGTTGACTACCATAGCATCCACATCTACACCGGCAGCGACGACTACTGGTCCAACGTGCTCGCCCCGCACCAGGCCGACCGGGCCTTGCGTACCACCCGCGCCACCATAGAGCGCGCCCGATACGACCAGGGCATAGACCACCCCATCCATGTCGCCTACGACGAGTGGAACGTGTGGTTCCGACAGCGCGACAAGACCTCCGGCCTCGAAGAACGCTACGATCTCTCCGACGCCCTGGCCGTGGCCACCTACCTCAACGTCTTCGCCCGCAACTGCGAGACCGTCAAGATCGCCAACCTCGCGCAACTGGTGAACGTGATAGCCCCGATCTTCACGCGCGAGAACGGCCTGTTCCTCCAGACCATCTACCATCCCTTGAGGCTCTGCGCGGAGCACATGCGGGAGGTCGTGCTCGACGCCTACGTGGACTGTGAGAAGCACGACCTGATCACGGAGGGGTCCTCGTGGCCGCACCGGGTCGCCGATATGGGCCCCTTCGACCTCCTCGACGTCTCGGTCACGTGCGACGCCGCGGGCCGGGAATTGACCCTCGTCGTCGTCAACCGCGACCCGGAGAACGAGATCTCCACGAGCATAGACCTCCAGGGCGCGGCCTTCGGGGGAGCCGCGACCTCTTACGAGGTGACGGGAAACGATCCCAAGGCTACCAACGACTTCGACGACGAGAGGGTCGGGGTCGTCGAGCGGACCGTCGAGACGGGGGGCGACTCGCTCGCCTATGCCTTCCCGCCGTGCTCGATCACGGTCCTGCGGGCCAACGTGGGCGAGTGACGGGCGAGATGGCGCGGCCCACACCAGCGGTCGTCGTCGACACAATGGGGAGCGATCGCGCCAGGCTCGACCCGGTATCTCTTCAGCACGTGCGGCTCTCTGACGACTTCTGGGAACCGCGGCGCAGGCTCAACCGCGAAAAAACGCTTCCCTCCCAGTACCGGTACCTCGAAGAGACGGGCCGGCTGGACAATTTTCGCCGCGCTTCGGGCAAGATAGGGGGCGAGTACCAGGGCATCTATTTCAACGACTCCGATGTGTACAAGTGGCTGGAGGCCGCGTCCTGGACGCTGGCCGGGGGCGATGACCCCGCGCTCGAGCGAATGGTCGACGCGGCCATCTCTGAGGTCGAGGACGCCCAGAGGCCCGACGGCTACTTGAACACCTACTTCGCGCTCGAGAGGTCCGAGGAGCGCTGGACGGACTTCGACCTGCACGAGATGTACTGCGCCGGGCACCTGTTCCAGGCCGCCGTGGCCCACTTCAGGGCGACGGGCTCCAGGCGTCTTCTCGAAGTCGCCACGCGCTTTGCCGACCACATCTGCGATACCTTCGGGCGGGAGGACGGCAAGCGCCTTGCCGTCGATGGCCATGAGGAGGTAGAGATGGCGCTGGTCGAGCTCTTCAGGGTGACGGGCGAGCGGCGGTATCTCGACGAGGCCGAGTTCTTCGTCTCGGCCCGCGGACGGGGGACCCTCGGCGATCCTTACGGCCGCTTCGATCCCACCTACAGCCAGGACCACGAGCCCTTCGCCGAACAGGATGAGGTCGTCGGCCACGCTGTCAGGGCAATGTACCTCTACTGCGGTGCAGCCGACGTGTACGCCGAGAACGGAGATCCGGCGCTGGCGGGCGCGCTGAGAAACCTGTGGAAGAACATGACCACGCGCCGGATGTACGTGAGCGGTGGCATCGGCGCGCACCACGAGGGCGAGGCGTTCGGCAAGGATTACGAGCTGCCGAACCAGAGGGCATACACGGAGACCTGCGCGGCCATAGGCAGCGTGATGTGGAACTGGCGCATGCTCGCCCTGGACGGCGAGGCCGAGTACGCGGACCTGATCGAGCACACCCTCTACAATGCCGTGCTACCCGGCTTCTCGCTCGACGGCCAGCACTACTTCTACCAGAATCCACTCGCCGACGACGGCTCTCACCGCCGGCTCCCCTGGTTCGGTTGCGCCTGCTGTCCGCCCAACGTCGCCAGGCTACTCGCCTCGCTCCCCGGCTACCTCTACGGCAAGTCGGGGGACGCGCTCTGGGTCCACCTCTACGCGAAAGGCGAGGCGCTCTTCCATCTCGAAGGCCACGACCCAGTACGCCTGAGGCAGAACACCCGCTACCCCTGGGATGGCGAGGTCGAGATCACGGTAGAAGGCGAGGGCGAGTTCTCGCTGATGTTGAGAATCCCATCCTGGTGCTCAGAGGGCGCAACCGTTGCGGTGAACGGCGATCCTTCGGACCTGGAGATCTCGCCGGGTAGCTACTTCGAGCTACGCCGCACCTGGACCAGGGGGGATACGGTGCGCCTCGATCTTCCGATGCCGGTCCGCCTCGTCGAGAGCCACCCTTACGCTGCGGAGAACAGGGGACGTGTCGCGCTTATGAGGGGTCCCGTACTGTTCTGCGTCGAAATGGCCGATAACCCGGGCTTCGAACTCAGGGACCTCTCTCTCGACGGAGAGACGCCGGCCGTGAGATACGATCCCGACCTCCTCGACGGGGTAGCCGTGCTCGAGGCGCGTGGGCACACCGTGGAGCCCGACGACGGCTGGAACGAAACCCTCTACCGAACCGCAAGCCACGACGGGGGATACCGCGATCAAGAGATGAGGGAGGTCGTGGCCATACCCTACTACGCCTGGGCCAACAGGGAACCTGGCGCGATGCTCGTCTGGCTCGGCCGTCCACGTTAGCGGTCAGAAGCGGTTCTGGTGCTGAATCTGGTTGACCCGAGATTGGCCCCTTGCTAACTTGGGTAAACGAATTTGAAGCCCGGTAGGGACGAGAGGGACCAGCAAAAGGGGAGGCGGAAGCCATGGGTAGGGGCCGTATGGGGGGCCGCGTGTTGACGCGGCAAGATTTCTTGCTCTTGAGCGCTGGGGCGAGTGCCGGTCTCGCGCTGGCTGGCTGTGGTGGATCGCAGAGCGACCTCGAGAGCGCCGGAAGCGGCGGCAAGTCGTACAACGGTCCCAAGGTAAACCTCTCGTTCTGGAACGGGTTTACGGGCGGGGACGGTCCGTACATGCAGAAGCTCGTGGACCAGTTCAACTCCGAGCAAAAGAAGATAAACGTCAGCATGAACACCCTGGAGTGGGAGACCTACTACCAGAAGGTGCCTTCGGCTGTTCAGAGCGGCAAAGGCCCCGATCTCGGCATCATGCACATCGACCAGCTTCCCACCAACGCCGCGCGCGGCGTGGTTCTAGCCCTGGACGACGTGGCCAAGGCCTTGGATCTGAAGGAGAGCGACTTCGTCCCCATCGTCTGGCAGGGCGGGCTGTACAACGGCAAGCGGTACGGTATTCCCCTCGACGTCCACCCGCTAGGCCTCTACTACAACAGAACCACCATGGAGAAGGGGGGGCTCGACCCCGACAACCCACCCCAGACCAACGACGCCTATATGGCTGCTCTGGAACAGCTCAAGGGCAACGGGATCGAGGGTTCCTGGGTCTCCCCGTTCCTGTTCACCGGGGGGCTCACGTTCCAGGCCCTGATCTACCAGTTCGGCGGCGAACTCTATAACGCGGACGCCACGAAAGCAACCTTCAACTCGGAAGCCGGTGTGAACGCCCTGAGCTGGATGGTGGACCTGGTCAAGGAAGGTTACAGCCCGAAGAACGTGGCCCAGGACGCCGACCTGGTCGCCCTGCGCAACGGCAAGAACGCGCTGAACTGGAACGGCATCTGGACGATCAACACGCTCAAGGAGGACAAGAACCTTCAGTGGGGTGCCGCGGCGGTGCCGCAGATCGGCACACAGAAGGCGGTGTGGGCGGGCTCGCACCAGTTCGTCCAGTACAAGCAGAAGCAGCAGGACGAGAACAAGCTGACCGCGGGCAAGGTCTTCATCAACTGGATCAGCCAGCAGTCGCTGGAGTGGGCCAAGGGCGGCCAGGTGCCGGCCCGCAAGGAGGTCCGCGAGAGCGCCGAGTTCAAGGCGCTGCCGGAGCAGGCGGCGCTGG
>DASUPX010000345.1:0-4708 GCA_036280905.1 Rubrobacter sp.
AAGGTCGTACCTCTGCAGGTGATCTTTTAGTGCCTCCAGGTTTGCGGTGATGGTGCGCCAGAGGCCCCAGTCGGCGGCGCACAGGGCAGCGATGCGGGCCCCGTTCACGCTGTCCCCATCCTCCTCCCCCACGGGATGATCGTGCAGCAGGGCGAGTGCGTCGCGCACATCCTTCTCGTTCAGCTCGATGATCTGGAGCTTCGTCAACAACAGCTCGGCCAGGGGGACCGTCAACGGCTCGAGGGTCATGCGCTCGCCGAAGGGGATCTCGTGGCACATCCTGAAGGTGCCGACGAGCACGTCGACCTGCCTGTCGTGTTGCTCGTCGAAGTACAGGAGTCGCTCGCGGCCGTAGAGCGCGTTGAAGCGCGTCTGCGGCGCGTACCCCAGTGACTCGAAGAATTTCTGCGCCTTGGACGACTTGCCCTTCGGGGTGATCCAGTCCAGGTCGGCGTACTCGCGCTCGAAGACGGGCTGGAGGCCTTCCGTGGCGCGGACCTTGATGGCGACCCCTCCCAGGAGGCGAAGGTCGACGTCCTCCTCCTGCGCCCTCTCGGCGACGCGCACGGCCTCCTCGACCATGTCCTTCTGAATGCCGTTCGTGTCTTTGTTGGTATCGTTGCTCGTCACTATGCTTCCTCCTGCGCTCTCTCTGCGGCTTCTATCCAGGGACGTACCAGCTCCCTGTTGTCTTTGTTATCAAGCCAACGGCGGACACCCTGCTCCGGGTCGGCGGCGTTGTTGATCGAGATCTCCAGGCTGGCCACCTGATCCTCATCGAGCCTCATGTGGCTCATCAGGGCGTAGGCTGCTGGCTCGTGGTCGGCCAGACCCTCGCGCGCGATCGTGTGGATGGTCTGCGGTGCGTTGGTCGAGCCCAGAGCGTTCTTGGGGTCAGAGAGGTAGTGGAACCTGTAGGTCCGGTTCATCCAGTGCGGCTTCCAGGCCAGGAACACGAAAGGTTCTCGCATGCTGTAAGACTGCTCGAGCTCGGCTAGCATGGCCGGCGTGCTTCCCTCTACCAGCTCCGTGCTCAGACCGTAGCGTGGGATAACGTCCGAGGCGATCTTCTCCATCAGGACGGTGCCTGGTTCCAGGCCCATGATCAGGTCGGTCCCCGAACTGTCGAGGTCGCTTATGGAGGTGACGCCCTCCATGTAGTCGGGGACGGCAATGCCGTACCTGGTCTTGCCGACGTACCAGGGCTCATCGAGGACCTCTAGCTCCCCTTTCCCCCCGTCCACGTACCGCTGGTGGTTAGGCATCCAGGCATCCTGGAAGGCGTCGGTCTCGCCTTCGATGAGGTCGTCGTATACGCCCTGGACGCCTCCGGCAAGCTTGAGCTCGACCCTGTCATAGCCCAGGTCGTCCTCGAGTAGCACCTTGGTGAGCGTGGCGCTGGCCACGTTCTCGTTCCAGTCCAGATACCCCAGGGTAAGGCCCCCACCACCACCGAATCCGCAACCCACGCCCGTGGCCCCGGCCACGAGCAAGACCACAGCGGCCCCCACCAATCTCAAGAGCAACCCCGCCCCACGACGGTGGCTCCTTCCCAAGCTATGGTCAGCCTCCGCAGCCGCTCCTTCGGTAGCCTGCAACGTCGGATCCCGCGCCCCGCGTCTCACACCTCTCCCGTGGCAAAACCAGGAATGCGTGCGATCCATGCGCCGTACCCACCCTTCCCAGGGCGTGGGCACGGATGCATCATACGTCGTCGGCGCCGCCTGTTCAACTTGCCGCCGCGGACCCTATGACCGCTTGCAGGATAGCGCCTTGCAGCACCCCGTCCTGCTCGCGTCACGCTGGCATTCGCGTGGGCGAGGCTAGTGGACGGACGTGGTGGTAAGCATGGCCGCCTCGGGTTAAACTGTTGGCGCCTTGCGCCTGTAGCTCAGGGGATAGAGCAGCGGTTTCCTAAACCGCGAGTCGGAGGTTCGAATCCTTCCAGGCGCGCTTCCAAATCGGTATATCTAAACTGATTCTGTCCATAACAGGACCACCATCCACAAGATCCCACCAGTCTTTTCACCAGCACGGATGCAGAGAATTTTACCTCGGTGGGTCCGTTCAGGAGGGTTTGGCGAAGCGGGCACCGAAGCGGCTCATGGCCTCCCCCGTGGCCCTGTCGGAGGGATGGACGTAGCGGTTGGCGGTGGTCTCGTAGCGGCTGTGTCCGAGGACGCGCTGGAGGAGTTTTCCGTCCTCACCGGACTCCATCCAAAGGGTGGCGAAGGTATGTCTCAAATTGTAGGGGCGGGTCTCGGAGTCGAGGCCCGCTTCCTTGAGAATCGGCTTGAAGTGTCGCCTCGAGAGGTTCGAGCGAGAGAACAGCCTCCTACGAAGCTACCGGACTCTGAGTAGTCCACCGCACACCGGAAACTCGCACACCAGGTGCCTCAGCTTCCCGGCAGCGGCGAGTGATAGCTGGCCGCTTTTCAGCGTTGCTCCGTTCGCAGGCTCACGGTTAGGGTCTCTGAGCGACCCTTTAGGAACGCACCTCTGGATACACAAAAGCTACTCTGGGTCGCTCTGTGGCCCGCACAGCAGAGTAACGGTCAGGACAGCGAAGCGACGCATCGACCTTCTGCGCCAGCCTCTATGAGGGCCAGGAGCCATCCAGGACGTACTGCGGCCCGAGCCACGGAGCGTCGCCGTTCGAGTCCCCTTCGCTCAGCGTTGGTTGGATTGCAGCCCTTTGGGTCGAGCAGGGGCGGAGTCTGCCTGCTCCTCCCCTCAACTATCGACTGGTCACCCTCACAGGCATCCATCGGCCTGTGTGTCATACCCCCCAGTATCCCAGCCTCCGGCCACCGCCTCTAGCTCTTGATCCGAAAGTGCTTCGCCCTCGGCGCCTGCCATCGGGGTGCCGGGAAGCACCAGGTATACGGTGTCCGCACTTTCCTCCACGGTCACTACCCGCACCTCTTCGGGAAGCTGCGAGCCCAGCTCCTCCTCTACGGCCCCCTTCGGGTTCTCTACGAGCCTTTGCCTGAAGGCCTCGTCCTCGATGCTTCTCTGTACTATCCTGCGCTCCGTCTCGGCCCTACCTGACCCTTCGCTCACGCGCTCCCCTCCCTTTTCGCTCTCACCCCATCGTGCCCGGGTGTTTGCCGGGTCTGGGTTGTACGACGCCGACATGTTAGCAAGCGCGAGGTAGTAGGTGCCTCTGCCAGGTGGCTACTTCTTGGAACGCCGTACATGCGAAGTTCAACTTCTGAGAAAACCCTTCCGCGCATTTCGGTGAATAGCGTTTGTGGTGCGCTCAAGCTGCCGGGCGCTTCGCGTGCTCGACGGCCCACTCCAGCGCGTAGTCTGCGACCTCCTCCCAGCCTTCGCCCCCGATCACGCTGTAGTGCGAACGCCCCTCGAACTCCTTGTAGTGGGTGGGGCTCTTGGCGTAGCGGTAGTGCTTGGCGTTGGACTGGTTGACCGCCGGCGGCATGATGTTGTCCTCGCTACCCCCTATGAACAGAAGCGGCGCCCTATCCTCGTTGCGGAAGTCCACGTAGGCTTCCTGGTGGCCCGGCGTGAAGTTGGCGGTAGCCCCCACCCACACCAGCCTGCCTGAGGCGGGGATATGGTAGCGCTCGTAGACCTCGTCTGACTCTTCACGTGAGAGGTTGTTGGTGAATGCGTAGTGCCACTGCTCTTTGGTGAAGCCCACGGCCTTGTGGCGGTTGGCCGGGTTCTTCAAGATGGGGAAGAGCGAACGGATCTGCGAGACCGGCACCACCCTCACGCCCTCGGCCGGAACCGAGTCTATGGCCACGCCCGAGGCACCGTAACCGTGATCGAGCAGGATCTGGGTGAGCACCCCGCCCGCCGAGTGGCCCATGATGATCGGCGGCTCGTCCAACTCGTCGATGATGCCCCCTATGTGCTCGACGATGGCGGGGAAGGTCAGCGCCTCTATGGGGGAGGGGTCCTCCCTCAGCGCCTCGACTCCGCCCTCGAAGCCGGGGTAGGTCGGGGTCAGCACGCGGTAGCCCCTGTCCTCGTAGCGCTCCACCCACTTCTCCCAACTGAGCGGTGTCACCCAGAAGCCGTGGACCAAGACGATGGTGCCGGGGGCGTCGGGGTGCGGGGTGCCGTTTTCGGTCAAGGGGGCCTCCTGAGTGAGCCGTTTCCTTCCGGTACCAAGTGTGCCTCATCCGAAGTTTCGGCGCATCCTCCCGCCGGCCGAACTTCCAGAAGCGCGCGTAGGCGAAGTTCCGAGAACGCCTTACATGCGAAGTTCGCAGAATGCTCCTTCCACGCACTAGCATGAATAAGGGCGAGAGGTGGGGCTAGGCTAATGTGCCAGGACCCGGATCCGTCGCCGACGGCAAGAGCTCTTGTGCCCGCTTCTAACGGTTGAGCCGGAGCCTCACCTCTTCACAGTCGGCGGATACCGTGTCGCCTGGCGACCTGGGATCGTTCGGGTCAGGGTCCACGATGGCGGTATCTGTGTTGGGACCACAGCTGACGAAGTCGTTAGGCAGGCCGTCGCGGCTGCGGATCACGTCATCGCCCCAGCCCCCTGAGATGTCGTCCGTGCCACCACCACCAGAGAGCTCGCCATCGTCGCCCACTCCCCCGTAGAGGTCGTCGTTGCCGTCTCCGCCGATCAGGGTGTCGGTGCCGGAGGTGCCGTAGAGCTCGTCGGCGCCCGGACCGCCCTGGGCCTTGTCGTTGCCGGATCCACCTATGAGCTCGTCGTTGCCCGAAA
>DASUPX010000346.1:0-8349 GCA_036280905.1 Rubrobacter sp.
GTGGACAGGATGTTGGAGGAGGTCTCCGAACGCCTCGGGCCGGTAGACATCCTGGTCAACAACGCCGGGGTCTGCTATCACAGGCCGGCCGCAGAGGTACCGCCGGAAGAGTGGAACGATGTCTTCGACGTGAACGTGCACGGGCTCTGGCACTGCGCCCAGAGGGTGGGCAGGAGGATGATCGAGGAAGGCGGCGGCAACATCATCAACATAGGTTCGATCTCCGCCATGATCGTGAACCGACCGCAGTGGCAACCCGCCTACAACGCCTCCAAGGCGGCCGTTCACCAGCTTACGAAGTCCCTGGCGGCTGAGTGGGCCCCGCACAACGTCAGGGTCAACGCGCTGGCCCCCGGCTACGTCAAAACGGCCATGGCACCCGTGGACGAGCCGCAATTCAGGAGGCACTGGATCGAAGACGCCCCCATGCAACGCTACGCCACCCCGGAAGAGCTTGGGCCGAGCATCGTCTACCTGGCGAGCGACGCCTCGAGCTTCATGACCGGCTCCGTCCTCGTCGTCGACGGCGGATACACGCTGTTCTGAACGCTACCGCGGAGGCATGATATGGAACATAACGGCTTCTCTCTCCACGACAGGGTCGCCGTCGTCACCGGCGGCGGTCAGAGCCTGGGGCTCTCGATCTCACGCGCCCTTCGCGACGCCGGCGCGCGGGTGGTCGTCGCCGAGGTGAACGACGAGACGGGTCCCGACGCCGCCGAAGAGCTCGACGGCACGTTCGTCCACACCGATGTCACCGACCCCGGATCCGTGCGCGACATGGTGGAGATGGTCATAAAGGAACACGGCCGCATTGACGTGCTCGTCAACAACGCGGGCATCGTGCACAACATCCCCTCCGAAGAGGTCCCCGATGAGGAGTGGCTCTCCGTCATCTCCGTCAACCTGAACGGCGTGTTCTGGTGCTGCCGCGAGGTGGGGAAGGCCATGCTCGAGCGCGGTTCCGGTTCCATCGTCAACATCGCCTCCATGTCGGGAATCATCTCCAACCACCCCCAGCCCCAGTCCGCCTACAACGCCTCCAAGGCCGCGGTCATTACCCTTACCAGGAGCCTCGCCGGGGAGTGGGCCCCACGAGGCGTACGGGTCAACAGCGTCTCGCCCGGTTACATAAGAACGCCCCTGACCGAGCTCGGCATGTCCAAGACCGAGTGGTCCGAGGTGTGGCTCTCGCAAACCCCCATGGGACGCCTCGCCGAACCGGAGGAGATCGCCCCGGCCGTCCTCTACCTCGCCTCCGATGCGGCAACCTTCGCCACTGGAACGAACCTCGTCGTCGACGGCGGCTATACCTCGTGGTAAGCAAGTGGTCAACGGCGTCACCGAGACGCAAGCGAACGTCCCTGTAGGGGCGGTTCGCGAACCGCCCGACTGCGTGCCGCCCAGGGGCATAACCCGCCGTTGCCCCCACAACGCCACCCGCTAATATACTGGTATGTCCCGTACGTCCGATATGGGGGAGAACAGGGCCGGCGCCTCGCGTGAGAGGGTGGGTGAGGTCTATCGCTCCGAGTCTCGACGCGTCTTCGCCACCCTGGTTCGCCTGCTTGGCGACTTCGACCTCGCCGAGGAGGCGTTGCACAACGCCTTCGCCGCCGCGCTGGAGCAGTGGCCGAGGGACGGCGTGCCCGGTAATCCGCGCGCGTGGCTGGTCTCCGTCGGCCGCTTCAAGGACATCGACGCTCTGCGCCGCCGCGCCCGCTTCGACGCGGCCCTCACGGAACTCGCCGACCGGTTGGACGAAAGGGTCGGAGAGCCCGATATCGCGGAAGAAGATGGACTTGAGGACGACAGGCTGCGCCTGATCTTCACCTGTTGCCATCCCGCCCTCTCTTCCGAAGCGCAGGTGGCCCTGACGCTGCGCGAGGTCTGCGGTCTGACCACAGAAGACGTAGCCCGAGCCTTCCTGATCCCCGCGCCCACGCTGGCCCAACGCATAGTACGCGCCAAGGCCAGGATTCGTGACGAGCAGATTCCTTACCGCGTGCCCATTCGGGAGGAGCTACCCGGGCGTCTGGACGGTGTGTTACGCGTCGTCTACCTCGTTTTCAACGAGGGGTACTCCGCGTCGGCGGGTGATGCGCTCATGCGGCCCGACCTCTCGGGAGAGGCCATCCGGCTCGGGCGCGTGCTGGTCGCTCTGCTGCCCGAACCAGAAGCCGTGGGCCTCCTCGCGCTCATGCTGCTGCAAGATTCGCGCCGCAAGGCCCGCACCACACCAGATGGAGACCTGGTCCCCCTCGAGGAACAGGACCGCGGGTTGTGGGACCGTCGACGGATAACGGAGGGTATCTCTCTGGTCAGGCGGGCCCTGTCGCAGGACGGGTTCGGTCCTTACACCATCCAGGCCGCGATCGCCGCGGTACACGCGCAGGCGCCGAGCGTCACGGCCACGGACTGGGCCCAGATCGTTGGACTCTACGACTTGCTCTTGCGGATAACACCTTCGCCCGTTGTCGAGCTGAACCGCGCCGTGGCCGTGGCCATGCTTGACGGACCAGAGGACGGGCTCCTCCTCGTTGACGCCATAATGGATCGCGGTGAGCTAGAGGGCTACCACCTGTCCCACGCCGTGAGGGCCGATCTGTGCCGCAGGATGGGCGACGTGGTGGCGGCCAGGGGCTCCTACAAACGGGCGCTAGAGCTGGCCGAGCAAGAACCCGAGCGGCGCTTCCTGGCCAGAAGGCTCGCCGATCTGGCGCGTTAGAGTTGGCCGTCCGAATCTTTCGAGAATTTTCTCGACTTTCTTCGAACCTCTGTCGATTCGGGTGTCTGCCGAACGACTACTTTGTAGAAGGCACAAACGACGAGAGGAGAGAACAGGATGCGGTTTCTGGTGATGCACAAGAGCAACGAGGAGAACGAGGCAGGGGTTCCGCCGAGCCCGGCGCTCGTGGAGAACATGGGCAAGCTAATGGAGGAGTCGGCGCGCGCGGGGGTGCTGCTCGCGGCCGAGGGGGTTCACCCGAGTTCGAAGGGAGCGCGCCTCTCCTTCTCCGGCGGCCGGCGCACGGTTACGGACGGCCCTTTCGCTGAGGCGAAGGAGCTGATCGCCGGTTTCGCCGTCTTGCAGGTCGACTCCAAAGAAGAGGCCATCGAGTGGGCCACCCGGTTCGCGGACGTGATCGGCGACGTCGAGATAGAGGTGCGTCAGGTGGTCGAGTTCTCGGACTTTGCCTCCGAGGCGGGCACGACCAACGAAGGAGGGCAACAATGAGGAAAGTGGTGGCGGCTGAGTTTCTGTCCCTGGACGGTGTAATGGAGTCGCCCGACCAGTGGCACTTCCCTTACTTCAACGACGAGATGGGTCAGGCTGTGGGGGAGGGCTTCGAATCGTCGGACGCCCTGCTCATGGGACGCGTTCTCTACGAGGAATGGGCGGCGTTCTGGCCCAACCAGGACCTCGAGGAAAACCCCATGGCCACGACGATGAACAACCTAACCAAGTACGTGGTCTCGACCACCCTGGAAGAGCCCCTGGAGTGGAACAATACATCTCTGATTGGGGGCGACGTTGCGGAGGAGATCCACCAGCTCAAGCAGCAGCCCGGCAAGGACATCACGATCTCAGGCAGCGGTGCTCTGGTCCGCTCGCTGCTCGATTACGGCATGCTCGACGAACTGAAGCTCATGGTTCACCCTATAGTCGTGGGTAGCGGCAAGAAGCTCTTCGAGGACGGCGGACAGCGTACGCCGCTGGAGCTCGTGCAGTCCACGACCTTCGCTACCGGCGTCCTCTACCTGACCTACAAGCCCGCCGACGGCTGAGAAAACCGCAACACAGGCCGACGTCGCGGGGAGATAATCCCCGTGACGGGGCAACGTGGCAGCAAATATTCGACAACGCGCAGGTGATCAGCATGAACTCGGTAATCTCTAGAGACGGTACCCGCATCGCTTACGACGAGCTGGGAGGGGGACCGCCGGTCATTCTGGTTGGTGGAGCGTTCAACACCAGAACGTTCGGCCCGAACAAGGGCCTGGCTCCATTGCTGGAGGAACACTTCACGGTGATCAACTACGATCGCCGGGGCCGGGGCGGTAGCACGGACACCGCACCCTACGCCGTGGAGCGCGAGATCGAAGACCTCGAAGCCCTCATCGAGGTTTCGGGCGGATCAGCCCACGTGTTCGGCATCTCCTCGGGAGCGGCCCTCGCCCTCGAGGCGGCGAACAGCGGGCTCGCTATCGAGAAGCTAGCCCTGTACGAGGCCCCCTTCATCGTGGACGATAGCCGTGCCCCCGTGCCGGACGACTATCTGCCGAAACTAGAGGGTATGTTGGCCGCGGATCGCAGGAACGCTGCGATCAGGCTGTTCTTGAGGCAGGGCGTGGGCGTCCCCGCCGTGTTCGTGGCCATGATGCGGATGATGCCCGTCTGGTCGAAGCTCAAAGCCGTTGCCCCCACGATAATCTACGACGCCACCCTCGTGAACGATTACCGAAGAGGTGAGCCATGACCCTCAGACAGGTGGGCCTCCCTCACCTTGCCCACCCTCGTAGCGGTCGGCGGGAAGAGCCCTGAATGGATGCGAAACGCGATGCGCGAGCTCGCAGATGTTCTAGACGCCGAGCACCGCACCCTTGAAGGCCAGACACATATAGTGAAGGCCGACGCTCTCGCGCCCGTACTCGTGGAGTTCTTCGCGGAGTAGCCGAGCACCAGGTATGCGGTACGGGCGATACGAGAGGAGAAGACGTGAACATCGAGACTAGCGGGCAGATCGACCCGGGCAGGGCGCGCATCGTTGACGTATCCGACCCGGGATACGGAGACGCCACGAATGAGGTGCAGGGACACAACCACAACGTCGCCGTCTCTATCATCGTGGTCGATGCGCCGCCGGGAGGAGGACCGAAACTCCACAAGCACCCATACGAGGAAGTCTTCGTGATCCAGGAAGGCACCGCCACGTTCACGGCCGGAGAGGAGACCATAAAGGCGAAAGCCGGCAAGGTCGTAATTGTCCCAAGTGGCATCCCGCACAAGTTCGTCAACACCGGCGAGGGCCGCCTCCGTCAGGTCGACATCCACGCCAGCGACCGATTCATCACCGAATGGTTAGAATGACCCCCCACATGGAACGACGAACCCAACCCCTGTAGGGGCGGTTCGCGAACCGCCCCACCACAAACCGCCCGCGTACACGATCCGCCCGCTCGCGACCCCCTATCCGCCGTTCGGTATCACCATCGGTTTGACGTTGGCAGGATCCTTGCCGCTCGCCTGCAACGCCTCCTCGGTCTCGGGGAGGCCGTAGCTGCTGGTCACCATAGCGTCGAGATCCACCTTCCCCGACGCGGCGAGGTCTATCGCCGTGGGGTAAGTGTTCGCGTAGCGGAAGGTGCCCGTAAGCAGGATCTCGCTGGTCTGAATAAACGCGAGGGGTACGCTCGTCTGCTCGCCAGGTCCCATCCCGACCACGACCGCGACGCCCGCCGGCCTGACGCGGTGGATGCCGTCGGTCAGGGCGCGCTCGTTGCCGGAGCACTCGATCAGGACGTCGGCCTCGATGCCGCTCTCATCCAGAGACTCCTCGGCCACGTTCAGGGTACGCGTCGCGCCAAGACGACTACCGATCCGCAACCGTTCGTCGGCCACGTCCGTAAGCGTGACCTCCGTCGCGCCCTGGGCGAAGGCGACCTGCATGGCAACGAGCCCTATGGGACCGGCGCCGGTAACGAGGACGTGGTCCCCGGCCGTGACACCGCCCTTCTTGCAGGCCCAGATCCCCACCGAGAGCGGCTCCATGAGGGCACCCGCGTTGTCCGAGAGGTTGTCGGGCAGGGCGAAGGCGAAGTCCTCGTTTATGCTCACGAAGTTGGTGAAGGCGCCGTCGATCGGGGGCGTGGCGAAGAAGCGCACGTTCGGGCACAGGTTGTAGCGCCCGGCCCGGCACTCTCGGCAGGTGCCATCGGGAACACCGGGCTCAAGCGTCACCCGGTCGCCCACCTCGTGCCTGGTCGCGTTCTCCCCGAGCGCCACGACCGTGCCCATCGATTCGTGGCCGAGAACGAGTGGCTCTTCCACCACGAACGAGCCGATGCGGCCCTCCTCGTAGTAGTGGACGTCAGAACCGCAGACGCCTACGGCCCTGATCTCGACGAGGACCTCGTTCGGCCCCGGCTCAGGGACGGGCACCTCCTCGAGCCTCACGTCGTGCGTGCCGTACATGACCGCCGCTTTGTTTTGCATTCGGTTCCTTTCTAGGTCGACGCTTATTCGCCCGTAACGGCGCCAAGCGTCAGGCCCCTTACGAGGTAGCGCCTTACGGCGAGGCCGACGAGGACCATGGGGAGCGCGACCACCGTTCCTATGGCCGTGAGCTGGCCCCAGTCCACGCCCGTCTGCGTGATCAGTTGCGAGGCGGCCACGGGAAGCGTCTGGCTTCCGGGACCGGCGAACGTCACGGCGAAGGCGTAGTCGTTCCAGGAGAAGACCAGGCACAGGATGGCCGTGGTGACGATTCCGGGGGCCGTCATGGGGAGGGCGATGCGCCAGAACGTCTGGAAGTTGGATGCCCCATCTACGCGGGCCGCCTCCTCGATACCGGGGGGCAGGTCCTCGAAAAAGGCGTTCATGATCCAGATCGCGAACGGCAGGTTGAAGCTCAGGTAGGCGACCACCAGGCCCCAGACGGTGTTGATCAGGTGCAGGAACGTGAACCCGATGAAGAGCGGCAGGATCACGGCGGCTATGGGGGCCATGCGCGTGGAGATGATCCAGAACGCCAGGTGCTTTTTGGCCCTGAAGTTGCTTCGCGCGAGCCCGTAGCCGGCCAGGCACCCCAGGCTGGTCGCGATGATGGTCGAGATCCCAGAGGCAAGGAGGCTGCTACGGAAGTAAGTGAGCACGTTGTTGCCGCCCGAGACCAGGCTGATGTAGTTGGCCAGCGTCGGCTCGAACATCAGGAGCGGTGTGGGCGAGAGTACGTCCCCGAGGCTCTTGAAGGAGGAGATTAGCATCCACAAGACCGGAACCAGAGTCCAGAGCAAGATGAGTATCAGCAACGCGTACGGGATGACCCTACCCGCGGATGAGCGTGCGCCCGTGGTCATTTGAGCAACCCCCTCTGTCTGAGAATACCGGTGAACAGGTTTGCAACCAGGATGGAGACGGCAAGCATCAGAAGCCCGATGGTCGCCGCGTAACCCAGGTGGAAGAATCGGAAGGCGCTCTCGTAGAGCCTCAGGGGTATGATCTTGGTCGCGTTGGCCGGCCCGCCGTTGGTCGCCTGCCAGATGATGTCGAAGTACCTGAGTGCGTCCATGGATCGGATCAGGAGCGCCACGATCACGATGCCGGTGATGGAGGGCAGCACGATATGCCTGAGGCGCTCGAAGTAGTTGGCGCCGTCCACCCTGGCGGCCTCCAGAACCTGCGGCTGGATGGAGACCAGGCCGGCCAGCGTGATCAGGACCACCAGGGGTGTCCACTCCCAGACGTCCATCAGCACGACGGCGACGAAAGCCGAGACGGAACCGCCGAGGATGTTCCCGTCGTAGAGGCCGCTCTCCCTCAGCACCCAGGCGTAGAGCCCGTAGGTCGGGTTGACCAGGAACCTCCCGAGAAGCCCCACGATAACCGGCGCTATGAACATCGGGATGAGGACCAGCGAGAGCGCAAGGTTCTTGCCCCAGGCTACCTCGTGGATCACGAGGGCGATGACGAGGCCGAGTACCATCTCCAGCCCCACCGTGGCGACGAAGTAGATGATCATGGCGAGCCAACCCGACCACACGTTGGAGTCGGTGAACATGCGCCCCCAGTTGTCTAGCCCGGTCCAGTTTGACTCGATGCCGGACCCGCCCAGTAGCGTGACGTTGTGGAGGCTCATCCAGATGATGTAGATGAGCGGCAATATGGAGATGGCCGCCAGTATGACGAGCGCCGGGATCATCATCTTGACCTCGAAGGAGAGCCCCCTGCGCCGGGACCTTTGCTTGCCGGAGCTCTGCGCGGCATCAGATTGCACTTGGTTCTCCTTTCACCGCGAGGTCTATCTGCTCTTTTGCGTCGAGCATGGCGTCCTTCGGGCCCTTGCCCGCGGTGAGCATCGCGGAGACCTCGCTGTAGATGATGGTGTCGCACTGGTTCCAGCTTGGAATCTTGGGCCTCAGGCCGATGTTCTCGGGTTTCCAGGCTTCCAGCACGGCGGGGGCCGTGATTATGTTGGGCATGGTGGTGCGGGGGTTCTTGTTGTTCTTTACCTGTGGCAACTCGTATACGGAGCGACGGGTCGGGGTCCCCCCGCCGACGGAGCTCTTCAGGTCCATAAGCTGTGTCTCAGGGGCTGTGGCCCAGGCCACGAACAGCCATGCCGCACC
>DASUPX010000347.1:0-2558 GCA_036280905.1 Rubrobacter sp.
ACTGAGCCCGTGCGGGCCGTGGTGTTGACCCTTAGAGTACAATTGCTACCGGTTGACGTAGGGAGAGCCGGCAAGGGGAGTACGAGATCATCGGTCAGGGAAACGACACGACCGGACGGTGCAGGCTGGAAGACGACTCCATTCCTGGGCTCGTTCGGTTCTCTAGGACTTTCTCGCGGGCGTCTAGCATCGTGGCCTCTCTCGTCGGCTGCGTGGTTCTCGCCGGCTGGACGCTCGATGCCGGCACTCTCGGAGACTTCCTGCCCGGTCTCGTGGCGATGAACCCCGTCTCGGCGGTGGGCCTGGTGCTGGCCGGAACGTCGGCGTGGCTGCTGCGGGATGGGGGGGCGGACCGGAGGGCGCGACGGGTAGCGCGGGTGTTTGCGCTCGCCGTGGTCTTTATCGGCCTGTTGAGGCTGGTTCAGGTGCTGCTCGGCCTGGAGCCTGGCGTCGACCGGATCCTGTTCCCCGGAAGGCTGGCGTCCGAGGCCGCTTCCACGGGTTTCTCCAACAGGATGGCCTTCGACACGGCGCTTGGTTTCGTCCTGATCGGGGTCTCCCTCTTCTGCCTGGACGGGCAGAATCGCCTGGTCCGCAGGCTCTCCCAGCAAGCCGCCCTGGTGGTACTGGTGCTCTCGGTGCTGGCCTTCGCCGGCTACCTCTACGGCGTCGCCAACCTGTACGGCAACACCTCCTACATCCCCATTGCGTCGCTGACTTTCGTCGTGCTCTCCGCCGGCATTCTTTGCTCCCGTCCCCGGAGCGGCCTCATGGCCATCGTCACCAGCCGCAACCTCGGGGGCATGATGGCGCGCCGACTGCTGCCCGCCGCCGTGCTGGTCCCGCTGGTGCTCGGCTGGCTCCGCCTGAGGGGCCAGCAAATAGGGCTCTACGGCACGGAGCTCGGGGTCTCCCTCATCACCGTGGCCAACATGTTCGTCGTCGCCGCGCTGGTGTGGTGGAGCGCCCGCCTGCTCTACCGCATCGACGCCGAGCGCCGCAGGGCCGGCGAGGAGATGCGGGCCGCGAGGCAGAGGGCCGAGGAGGCAAGGGAAGAGGCCGAGAGGGCCAACCAGGCCAAGAGCGAGTTCCTGGCCAACATGAGCCACGAGATCCGTACGCCCATGAACGGGGTGATAGGGATGACGGACCTCCTGCTCGACACCCGGCTCGACGACGAGCAGCGCGAATACGCCGAGACGGTGCGCTACTCGGGCCAGAGCCTGCTGGCCATCCTGAACGACATCCTCGACTTCTCCAAGATAGAGGCCGGAAGCCTGGACCTGGAGACCATCGACTTCGAGCTGAGGGGGGAGGTCGAGGAGGTCGCCGCCCTGCTCGCAGGGCGCGCCCATGAGAAGGGCCTGGAGCTTGCCAGCTTCGTCGAGCCGGGCACGCCGACCGCCGTCAGGGGCGATCCCTTCCGCCTTCGTCAGGTCCTTACCAACGTGCTCGGAAACGCGATCAAGTTCACCGAGCGGGGCGAGGTTACCCTGCGGGCCGAGCTCGCCGAAGACGCCCCAGACGCGGCCACGGTCCTCTTCGAGGTCAGCGACACGGGTATTGGCATGACCGAAGAGCAGCAGGCGCGCCTCTTCAGGGCCTTCACCCAGGCCGATGCCTCGACCACCCGCCGCTACGGCGGCACGGGGCTGGGGCTCGCCATCAGCAAGCAACTGGTCCTGATGATGGGGGGTGAGATCGGTGTGCGGAGCGAACCTGGCGCCGGTTCGACGTTCTGGTTCACCACGAGGCTACAGAAGAGCTCGGGCGAGGCCGCCTCCACCGCCTCCACCGTCCGCACCGGGCTGCGCGGGCTGCGCGTGCTTATCGTGGACGACCATGAGACCAACAGGCGCATCCTGCACAAGCAGATCTCCTCCTGGGGCATGACCGACGGCATGGCCGAGGACGGGCAGACGGCGCTGGCCGCCCTGCGCTCCGCCGCCGAAGACGGTGACCCCTACGAACTGGCGATCCTGGACATGCAGATGCCCGGCATGGACGGCATACAACTCGCCCACGCCATCGGCGAAGACCTGGCCATCTCTTCGACCAGGCTGGTGCTCCTGACCTCCATAGGCCTGAACGTGAACGAGGAAGCCCGCCAGGCCGGGGTCGAGGTCGTGCTCAGCAAGCCGGTGCGCCAGTCTCATCTTCACGACGCCCTCTCCACCATGATGGGCTCCCCCGCGCGGACCTCCGCCAGGGCCTCGCGGGACGGCGCGGGTCCTCGCGCCGTCCCGGAAGACCAGGCATCCCACGTCCTCCTCGCCGAGGATTACCCCGTTAACAAGATGGTGGCCATAGCCATGCTAGAGAGGTCGGGCTACAGGGTCGAGGCTGTGGACAACGGACGCGAGGCCGTCGAGGCCTCCTCGCGCGCCTCCTACGCCGCCATCCTGATGGACGTCCAGATGCCAGAGATGGACGGCTACGAGGCCACGGCGGAGATCCGCAGGCGCGAAGTGGGGGCGCAAGGACGCATCCCGATCATCGCGATGACCGCCAACGCCATGCAGGGCGACAGGGAGAAGGCCATCGAGGCCGGCATGGAC
>DASUPX010000348.1:0-8934 GCA_036280905.1 Rubrobacter sp.
CGATGGCGCACCCTGGGAAGTACCCCGATCCCGTAGAAGAGAGCGAGGGTACGGGCAAGGTCGGCAGGAAACGCTACACCACCTCCAAACTCTGCAGCGTCATGTTCGCCTACGAGCTCGACCGGCGCCTGCGCGCGGAGGGGATGAGCACCCTTGGGGCCCCGGTCGATTCGAACGCATTCGACCCCGGGGCCGTACCAGGCACCGGCCTGGCGCGTGATTGGGGGCCACTGGCGCGCCTCACGTGGGACAAGGGGGTGAGGAAGCTCGTCCCCATCTTGCGTCGCATGGGCGTCTCCTTCAACACGCCCGAGGCATCCGGCCGGTCTCTGGCCCGCCTCGTGACCGACCCGTCGCTGCAGGGCGTCTCGGGCGCGTACTTCGAGATAGACGAACGGGCACGTTCTTCGGAGGAGTCCTACGACAGGGAGAAGGCAAGGGAGCTCTGGGAGACGAGCGCCGCGCTGGTTGGTCTCGAGCCGGCGGAGACACCGCTACGCGCCACGGCCGCAGCGTCCGGAGGCTCCTAGGTGAGCTTGTCCTATTCGTCGAGCGGGACCGATAGGATTAGAACCTGCGACAAACGGCCTCAGGATGGCATCTACCGTCGTAGGCCGTCGACATTACCGTGTCACGCTGGTTCTCGGTGAGTAGCGTTCAGGAAGGCCGTCGCCTCCTCTGGAGGCAGCGGTTTGGAGAAATAGAAGCCCTGACCGAAATCGCAGCCCATCGCCCTGAGCAGTGAGGCCTGACCTTCGTTCTCCACGCCCTCCGCCACGACCTTCATGCCGAGCGTATGGGCCAGCTCTATGATCGTCTGTAAGATCGCTGCGTCCTCGGCCGCCTCACCGAGGTCGCCAACGAAGGACCTGTCCACCTTCAACGCGTCGGCGGACAGGCGCTTGAGATAGGCGAGCGATGAGTATCCCATGCCGAAATCGTCTATGGAGATGCCCACGCCAAGGGCTCTCAGGCGGCTGAGGGCCGCCGTGTTCCGGCTCAGCGTCTTCACGTAGACGGTCTCCGTCACATCGAGGCTCAGGAATCTTGCCTCCAACCCGGCCTTTCCGAGCGTCTTCTCGATGACTTCGGCAAGGTCGCGACGCCCGAGTTGCCAGGCCGAGAGGTTGACGGACGTGACGGGAGCTTGCGGGCGTTCGTCCTGCCAGGCTCTGGCCCTCCGGCAGGCCTCCTCGAGCACCTTCTCCCCGATCGGCACCATCAGGCCGTTCTTCTCGGCCACGGGTACGAACTCGTCCGGGTGTAGCAGGCCGCGCTCGGGGTGCTCCCACCTCACCAGTGCCTCCATGGCGAGGACCCCGCCGTCGTCGAGGCTCACGATCGGCTGGTAGTGGACGACGAACTCGTCCTGCTCCACGGCCCGCCTCAGGCCGTTCTCGAGCTCCAGCCGGTCCACGAAATGTTCGTGCATGTCAGGGTCGAATATCTCGTAGCCCCCACCTGCCTCCTTGGCCCGGTACATGGCCGTGTCGGCGTTCCTGAGGAGGTCCTCGGGAGATCTGGTACTGGCATCGCCAAAGACTATGCCTATGCTGGCCCTGGCGTACAGATCCCTACCATCCAGCCGGAACGGGATCTCGAATGACTCGGCGATCCTTCCGGCAACCTTCGCGGCATCATCGGTGGTCTCTACATCCTCTATCAGCACGACGAACTCGTCACCCCCGAACCGGGCCAGGGTATCCTGGGGCCCGAGGCACTCCTTGATACGCCGGGGCACGACCGTTAGGAGCAGGTCGCCGGCCTCGTGACCGAGGGAGTCGTTGACGTGCTTGAAGTTGTCGAGGTCCATGAAAAGCACCGCCGCCCGGCTCTCCCCGCGGCTCCCCGTCCTGGCCAGGGCTTGCTCTATGCGGTCGACGAGCAGGCGGCGGTTGGGGAGGCCGGTCAGGTGGTCGTGTAGTACCTGGTGCTCGAGGCGCTCCTCCAGTTCCCTTCTCTCAGTGACGTCCCTACCTACGGACTGGTACTCGATCACACGCCCGTCCCCGTCGAAGATGGCAGTGTCGGTCCACTGCAGCCAGCGCACGCCGTCGGGCGTAAAGAAGCGCTCCTCCACCGTGCTGGTCGGGCTCTGTGGGCTCAGGCGCGTCAGACCTTCGTAATAGTAGGCATGGTCCTCCTCGTGTACGCGGTCCAGGAAAGTATGGCCGACCAGGGACTCGGGTCTACGCCCGTGATAGGCGGCGTAGGCCTCGTTGACGAACGTGATGGTCAGGTCCGGCAGGAAGCGGCAGACCAGCTCCGTCTGCCTCTCGACCACGGTACGGTAGCGTTCCTCGCTTCGCCGGAGTGCCTCCTCCGCCTCCTTGCGCTGCGTAACGTCCTGGAACTGGGCGACGAAGTGGCTGTGTCGTCCCTCCGAGTCCCGGGCCAGCGAGACGTTTAGCAACGCCCACACCACCCGCCCGTCCGAGCGGATGTAACGCTTCTCCAGGGTGTACCTGGAGCCGTCCTCCTCGAGCATCCGCTCCATGCGATCCCGGCTCTTCTGTACGTCCTCCGGGTGGGTCACCTCCGAGGTGGTCATGGACAGGAGCACCTCCTCCGGGTAGCCGAGCATCTCGCAGAGGGCCCGGTTGACCCTGAGGTAACGCCTGTCGGCCCCGGGTGATGACGGCAGGCTGACCATGGCCACGCCGATGGGGGCGTCCTCGAAGATGCCCCTGAAACGCTCCTCGCTCTCCCTGAGCTTCGCCTCGGTCTCCCTCCGCTCCGTAACGTTTCTCAGGACCCCCACCACCCCGACCTGCGTACCGTCTTCGCCGAAGATGGGCGAGTTGGTGATCTCGACCGTCAATGGGGCTCCGTCCCTGCGCTTGACGACGAACTCGCCCTTCCAGTCCGCCCCCGACCGCACCTCCGCCATGATCTCCTCCGCATGGCTCTGATGATGCTCTGGTACCAGGTGCTCCATGAGCCTTCGGCCAAGCACCTCCTCGGCGGTATAGCCGTACAGCTCCTCCGCGGCCCCGTTCCAGTAGACGACCTTCCGGTCGGCGTCGATGGCGATCACGGCCTCTCCCACGGCACCAAGCAGCTGCGCCTGGAAGCGGAGCCGCCCCTCTGCCGTCGCCCGCTCGGTCACATCCTCGGTGTGGACCATTACCAGGTCCGGGTCAACCGGCACGCATGTGACCACGATGCGCCTCTCACCTGCGCTCCCAGGAAGCCTCCACGGCATCTCCCGCTTCAGGGTGATCTGCTTGCTCGAGCAGCGGCCGATCATCTCCATCATTTGCGGCATCTCCGAGAAGAGATCTGTAGCCACGGAGCCAGGCAGTTTATCTGCGCCGGCGAGGCGGCGGGCGGCGTCGTTATGATCGACGAGCACGAAATCTTGCGGGTCCCGTCGCCAGGTGAAGGTGGGCACGGGCAGGTTCTCGTACTGCGACCTGAACCGCTTTTCGCTCTCCGCGAGTGCGGCCTCGGCCTCCTTGCGCTCGGTCACGTCCCTGGCGTTCACCACCACGCCCCCGACCTCGGGGTCGTCCTGCAGGTAGGTGCCTATCCCCTCTATCCACCTCCAGGATCCGTCGGCGTGTCGGAAGCGGTACTCGACCCTGTTCCTGGCCACACCCCCCTCGGCGAGGGCCTTCTCGGTGGCGTCAAGGATTCGGGGCAGGTCGTCCGGGTGGACTTGCTCGAGCACGTTCATGGAGCCGACGACCTCTTCGGGGTCGTAACCGAAAACCCGCCCGAAGGCGGAGTTTACGTACCTGAGGGTGCCGTCGGGAACGACCACCTTGATGATCTCCGAGGAGCTCTCCATGACGGAGCGAAGCCACCCATCTCCCACGACCGTCCCCGCGTTGGCATGCGTTGGTGCCTCGCGAGGAATTTCTCTACCTACCTCGGCCCCATCGTGATCCAGGGATCCCAATTCGCCTTCTCCACAGCTGATCCCGTCAACGAGCGAAGTATACAGACCGAGAGTGGCAGACGCCTGTCCCGAAGCATGGCCGGGCAAGCCTTGAGAATGACGGACTCTCGTAGAGCGGGCCTGGCAGGATTCGAACCTGCGACACACGGCCCCGGAAACCGTTGCTCTATCCCCTGAGCTACAGGCCCGCGCTGGTGCGGGGACCGCCAGGGCGATGTTACCGTAACGACGGCGGGGCTTCAACGGACAGGGGGCCGATTGAAATCGCTCACCCAACGGTTAAACTACGCCGCACTCTATATATGTACGCGGTACTCTCGGACATCCATGGTAACCTCGACGCCCTCGAAGCCGTCCTGCGGGACGTGCCCGAAGAGGTTGATACGATCTTCTGCCTGGGCGACGTCATAGGATACGGGGCAAACCCGAACGAGTGCTGCGACATCGTGCGCGAGCTGGGGATGCCGACGATCTCGGGCAACCACGACCTGGCCGTTACTGATCTCAGTACGGACCTGAACTGGTTCAACCCGACGGCGGCGGCAGCCGTCCTGTGGACCCGCGAGCATCTAAGCGGGGAGAACGCCGACTTTCTGCGCTCGAGGCCGCGCATGCTGCAGAGTGAGGGCGCGCTCTTCGTGCACGGCTCCGTTCGAGACCCCGACGAGTACATCATCAACAGGGTCTCCGCCGAGGAGAACCTGGCCATCTTGAGGAGCGATTATCCCGGGGTGGGCATTTGTTATTTCGGCCACACGCACGTCAAGGCCGTGGCACCCTCCCCCAACGGCGCGATGATCGGGGGACATACCCTGGACCTCCAGACGGGTGGACCGTATCTGGTCAACCCCGGCTCCGTCGGCCAGCCTCGCGATGGGGACGCTTTCGCCTCCTATGTGATCAGCGACGGAGAGCAGCTTCTCTACCGCTTTGTGGAATACGACATCAAGCGGGCGCAGGACAAGATCCGGGCAGCGGGCCTCCCCAACATGCTGGCAGACCGCCTGGCCGTCGGCCGCTAGGCCGCTCCCGACATGAACCCCGCCTTCGAGAGGCTCTTCTCCGTAGAGGAAGCTAACGCCCTCCTGCCAACGCTGCGGGATATCCTGGACGACGTATCCCTCCACCGCGATGCCCTGCGCGAGAAGGCCCCGCACATGGAACCCATCCTGAAGGCATCAGCGGAGAACGGGGGCGGAAAGGCCGGCTCCGAGTACGGCCTGGAGACGTACAGGCTCTACCTGGCCGTGGAACGCATCAGGGAGCTAGGCGTCGTCGTCAAGGACCTTGACATGGGCCTGCTCGATTTCCCCCACGAACGCGAGGGACGCATAGTCTTCCTCTGCTGGCACCCCCCGGAAGAGCGAGTGGCATACTGGCACGATATCGACGCCGGCTACGCCGGACGCCAACCCATATAGGGCAGCGGCCTTGCGCATAGTCCTGCAACGCGTCAGAGAAGCCTCCGTGACCGTGGCCGGAGAGAAGATCTCCGAGATAGGCCCGGGTTTCCTCCTGCTCGTCGGCGTCGCAGACGGGGATGGAGAGCCGGAAGCCGACTGGCTGGCAGAGAAGATATCGGGGCTCAGGATCATGCCCGACGAAAACGGGAAGATGGACCTGAGCGTCAAGGATACCGGCGGGGCGGTCCTGGCCGTCTCACAGTTCACCCTGCTGGCAGACACCCGCAAGGGCAAACGACCGAGCTTCGTCAAAGCCGCCCCCCCGGAGAGAGCCACACGCCTCTTCGACTACTTCTGCGACCAGGTACACGCGGCAGGCGTGACGAGGGTCGAGAAAGGCCGTTTCGGCGCGATGATGGACGTACACCTGGTCAACGACGGACCCGTCACGATCGTTCTGGAGAGGTAGAGGCGGGCCACCCAGGACCCGGTTCGGTGTATCGTGTCTCTGCTGGGCGGTTCGTGAACCGCCCCTACAGGGGTTGATGATCGACCTGCTCTAGCACCGATCTGCTCCAATCGCTGTAGCCGCCCGTGTGACGGACGGCTTCCCCGTCACCTACCGCTACTATGCCGTCGGCGATACGGTCGAGGAAGTAGCGGTCGTGGGAGACGAAGATGACCGTTCCATCGAAGCGTTCCAGCTCGGCTTCGAGGACCTCCAGCGAGTCGATGTCGAGGTGGTTTGTCGGCTCGTCGAGGACGAGGCAGTTCGGTTCGCGGAGCATGATCAGGAGCAGCTGCAATCGGGTCCGCTCTCCCCCGCTCAGGGCGGTGACGGGCTCCCTGACCTGCCCGTAGCGGAACAGGAAGCGCCCGAGCAGCTTGACGGCGTCCCCCTCGTACATCGGTCTGGCGTCGCGCACGAGGCCCAGCGGTGTGGCGCCCGGCGGCGGCTCGTCGTTCTGCGCGAGGTACCCGATATCTATGGAAGGGCCTGCCCAGCGCTCGCCCTCCGTTGGTGGGAGTACGCCGGCCAGGATCTTGGCGAGCACGCTCTTGCCCGCTCCGTTGGGCCCGACGATGCCGAGACGCTCGCCGCGCTCCACGGTCAGGTCGACGCCGATAAGGATTGGGTCGTCTTCGAAGGCTATGCTCACCTCTCGGAGCTCTATGACCTTCTTGCCTCCCCTGACCCTGCCGCGGAGGTCCAGGTTGATCTTGCGCCGCTCCAGCGCGGGGCGATCAACCTTGTCCATCTGGTCGATCTGACGTTGTTTGTTGCGCGCCTGCTTGATGTGGCGTTCGTTCGGGACGAGGCTGGCCCAGAGTTTGAAGCGCCGGATCGCCTCCTCCAGCCGCGCTATCTCTTTTTGCTGCGTGACGTAGAGTTGCTGCTGACGCTTGATCCTGAGCTCGCGGGCCACCGAGTAGGCCGAGTAGTTGCCCGGCCACATCGTAATAGCGCCGTTCTCCAACTCGGCTATCTCCGTCACCGTCTCGTCGAGCAGGTAGCGGTCGTGGGAGACCACAACGACGGCGCCGTCGAAGGCGCGCACTATGGCCTCCAACAACTCCCGGCGTCCGGCGTCGAGGTGGGCCTCCGGCTCGTCGAGGAGGAGCACGTCTGGACGCCGGACGAGGCAGGAGGCAAGCACCGCCAGCTTGCGCTGTCCGCCGCTAAGATCCTTCGTCGGACGCCCGGCATCCCCCCCACCGATGCCAAGAGAGCCCAGGTAGCCGCGAACCTCGCCCTCGAAGCCGGGCCCGCCAAGCTCCGTGAATCGGTCAAGCAGGCGTTCCTGGCGCTCCAGCACGCGCTGCATGCGACGCAGGTCGGAGGCCACCTCAGGCGATCCGAGTTGTTCACCGCACGCGTCCAGCTCCCTCTGCAGATCCAGGATCTCTGGCCGCGCAGCCCGCACTACCTCGACGGGCGTGCGCTCGTCGCCCTCGACGTACTGGGGCAGGGAGGCCACATCGAGTCCCCTGCGGCGGATGACCTCCCCCCCGTCCACGAACTCCGTGCCCGCGAGGATACGCAGCACCGTGGACTTTCCGGCGCCGTTCGTCCCGACGAGCCCGATCCTCGCGCCGGCGTTCACCGTGAGGTCCAGTTCGCTTAGCACGGCCCTTCCGCCGTAATACTTCTGGATAGACCTCAACGAGATGAGGGTCATTCGGTTCTCCTGTTTCGAGAGGCTACAGGTTTCAGGCTTCAGGAAATCTATCTGATGTCCGTTGCCTTTCCTCACTTTGTTTCTGCTCTTTCCGTGAGCTCGGGCCAGGCGGGGTCATTCTACAACCACGCTTATGATGGGGTTTCCGGCTAACGGGCGCATCGTGCAATTGGGTGATCTTTCTAGCGAGCCTTCACGCCTTCGACGTAGAGCGTGGCCGGACGCGTGTAGTTCTCGTTCACGATCCTTTCGCGTAGTCTCTGGCGCCTCTCGCGCCACCGGAGGGCTACTTCGGACGGTAGGGAAGAGAGTGCTCGGGGTTCTTCTTCGGCCAGGATGAGTTTCCAGAGGTGACGGATCTCCTGTGGCTCCGATACTTGCGAACGCACGTTGAGGAAGAGCTTATGGTGCAGGGAGATCAGGCGTTCCGGCGGCCCGATGCCGTAGACCTCGCTACCGTACGACGCGCTCCTCAACTCGGCCTCCAGCTCTTCGTCTTCGAGCTGCACCGCCGGCTCGGAATCGACGAAGTCGGCGGTGACAACCCTGCCACCGGGACGTACCACGGAGCGGAGCGCCACGAGCGCGTCTTCGGCCCCTCTCTCGCTCACGTCCAGCTCGTGAAAGAGGCCGGAGGAGTAGACGAGGTCAAACGAGTCAGGGTCGAAGGGCATCGCGAACACGTCGCTGGCAAAGAGACGAACAGAGGCCGCAAGCTCCGCCTCGCCGAGGGAGGCCTGGGTTTCGTCGACGCGTTCCGCGTCCAGGTCTATTGCAACCAGGTGGCCACCCTCGCCGACTCGCTGGCTGAGGCCCTCGATCCAGAGCGGCGAAGATCCCCCAGCGTAGAGCACCCTGAGACCCCGGATATCCCCGAGAAGGTCGAGCTCGCGGTCGCAGAAGGAGATAAGGTCGTCTTCGAGCTCATCTTGCTCCCGCGGTGTCAGGGGGTTCTCATCGTACGTTCTGTCCATCAGGTGGGCACCAGATACGGTAGGCGTCAGCGGATAGTTCTGGGGAAGAACTACCTTCGGGAAGGGTTACCTATAACGAGTAGACGAGCTTGCTGCCTTCGACGCGCACGTCGAGATGACCCTTCTGGGCCAATTCGGACAACGACCGTTCTGCCTCGTCCACGGTCAGCGTGATCTCTTTGTGGCAATCTATCACCTCTTCCGCAACAAGCCACATCGACGCCGTGCCGAAGCAGAGAGCCAGTATGAGGGTGGGAACAAGGGACAAGCTCTGAATGTTTCCGGATCCTGTCGCCGGTAGACTGATAACGAGGATACCAAGCGTTCCCGCCAGCCCGATGGCCATCTTCGTGCGGCTATACTTTCTGAACCTGCGCCGCTCGATCGCGAAGTCCCAGAATTGTTCCATTCCAGCATACGGTTAGGCCTGTTTGATGTCGTTGTAGAGCATGGGCCTTTCGTGGGTATCAGAC
>DASUPX010000349.1:0-2358 GCA_036280905.1 Rubrobacter sp.
CCGCCTCGGAGAGGGTGGCCGACAGAAACGTCGAAAGCGCCGAGCCAAGCAGGAAGCCTATCAACGTCGAGAACAGCAGCCAGCTCACCGTGAAACCGCGGCGCCGGTCGGGAGCGTACTCCGCCAGGAACGTCGCCGCGCCCCCGTACTCGCCGCCCGCGGAGAAACCCTGGAGGCACCGCAGCAAGAGCAGGAGCAGCGGCGCCACGAATCCTATCTGCGCGTAGCTTGGAAGGATGCCGATCAGGGCGGTCGAGATGGACATGAGGATGATAACTGTAGCGAGCACGCGCTGGCGCCCGATCCTGTCCCCCAGAGGACCGAAGACCAGGCCGCCCAGTGGGCGGGTGAAGAAGGAGACGGCGAAGATCGCAAACGTGCTCAGGAGCGCCGCGGTCTGGTCGTCCGAGGGGAAGAACACGACGGCTATATACGTTGCCAGAAAGGCGTACGTGGCGAAGTCGAACCACTCCACCATATTGCCCACCGCGGCCCCTACCACGGCCTTGCGTACCGTTTGCTGGTCCACTTGCGGTACGGTTGCTTCTACGCTCCCATCGCGACCTTCCACAACATCCTCCCCGTAATCGGACTCCCCGTCGCTTCTCTACCGGGCCAGCAGCTCCTCGTTGGCCATGCTAGTGATGAACATGTGGCCGGGGGAGTGCGTGATCATGATCTCAGGGGCCGCCTCCAGGGCGACCGCCTGCGGCGTTACCCCGCACGCCCAGAACACAGGCAACTCTCCTTCCCTTACCTCGACCGGCTCTCCGTAATCCGGTGTGTCAAGGTCTTCTATTCCCAGGTCTTCCGGCGAGCCGACATGGACGGGCGCCCCGTGCACCTGCGGTACCCGCGCCGTCACCGTCGTCGCCAGCGGGACGAGCCCGGCCGGTATGGGACGCATGGAGACCACGAGCGGCCCGGAGAACTCTCCGGCGGGGGTACACGCCACGTTGGTGCGGTACATGGGCACGTTGGTGCCTTCCTCGATATGTCGCAGCGGCACGCCCGCAGAAATCAGCGCATGTTCGAAGGAGAAGCTGCACCCGATCAGGAACGCCACGAAATCATCCCGCCACAAACCAACGATCTCCCGGCGTTCCTCGACGAGATCTCCCCCGCGGTAGACCCTGTAGAGGGGTAGGTCGGTCCTCAGGTCGGCGCCGGCCGCGGTGAGCCGCGGCTCCGGGTCTCCCGGGTCGGTGGCCTCGAGCAGGGGACACGGCTTCGGGTTGCGCCCACAGAAGCGCAGGAAGTCGAAGGCGTCTGCGTAGGGCAGTACGACCAGGTTCGCCTGCACGTACTCCTTGCAGATACCGGCGGTAGGACGATCCCAGGCCCCCGTGCGGCACGCTTCCCAGGCGGCTTCCGGTTCGGCGAGGCCGAGGGTGCTCAAGAGCTCCCCCTCAAGAAAGGGCCCTCGTAGTTCGATTCTCCCCTCGTAAATCCTCCCACACGGGTAACCTTAGCAGCATACGAAGGCAGCGGCAAAAGCCCCGCACGGGCCGCTCACGGGATGGCCCGCATACCGTGGGGCATCGTATGCAGGCGTTCGATGCCGTGGGGCAGGACGTGGACGAGATCCTCGATCATTATGGCGCCGGCGTCGGTGGTATAGGCGGGTGTCTCTATGGCGAGCACCATCCCCGCTTCGATGGGCCTCCGGTTGTGCTCCGAGATGTAAGGGGGCTCCTCGTGAAAGGTGTCGATCCCCAGCGAGTGCCCGTAGTGACCGCGTCGGAACCGCGGGTAGCCGTTCTTCGTGATGTGGTCCTGGGCGATGCGGAAGACCTCGCCTATCTCCAGACCTGGCCTGATCTCATCGCAGGCCCTGTCGTGGGCCTCCTGTAGAACACCGAAGAGGCGCTCGGCGGCCGGCTTCGGCCTGCCGTAGACGAAGGTGCGGCCCCCGTCACCCCTGTAGCCGTTTACCGTGGTGCCACAATCGAACTTGACGAGGTCGCCCTCCGTCAGGCCCGCGTCGCGCTCGGAGTCGACGCCCACACCCACCCCGGCCCCAACGGCGGGGAGGATCCAGTGGTCCGAGTAGTCCCCGTAGCGGGGGTCCTCGATGGCCGTCCTGGCTACGCCCATCGCGTATCGGTGCCGCACGTCGGTCGCGTTCATACCGGGTTCGAGGTTCTCGACCACGAAGCGCATCCCGGCCTCGGAGAGCTCGGTCGCCAGCTTGAGCCGCTCGACCTCGAAGGGATGCTTTATGCTCCTCAACCCGTACATGTCCTCGGTGAAGTCCACCCATTCTGCCCCGGGAGCCAGGGAAGAAAAACGCCGGTAAGAATCAAAGAGCATGTAGCGGAGGTCCGTCCCTATCCTGGCCCCGAGCAATCCCCTGTC